>DATMSL010000090.1:0-10517 GCA_035565435.1 Dyadobacter sp.
GGGCTTGTCCAGTGCCGGCGGGACAGTTACCGTCAAAGGCGGCATTTTGCAAGTCAAAGGCGATTTGCAAGTGACCGGAGGTTCTTTTTCCAATAATGGCAACGTTTTTGTTTCCGGTAACCTGGTCAATAACCAGGCAATGGCCGAGGCAGACACGGGAGCATTGACGCTGGATGGTACTGCTCCGCAAACGGTGAGCGGTACCCAGCCCTATTTCACCCGCCTGTTGAATATCGACAATCCGGCGGGTATCGTGATGGATAACAGTATCAAGGTCGGTGGGCGGGTAACCTTCTTAAACGGACTCGTGGACGCTACCAACGACCTGGCTGCATTGATCATAGGGGACACAGCAGCTGTGGCCGGTGTATCTGACACAAGGCACGTGAAGGGCTATGTGGTCAAGAATGGGACGGGTAGCTTTGCGTATCCCGTCGGCGATGGCGTCAGGTACCAGCCTATTACGCTAGATCTGACCGATAACAGCGCTGGTATGAGCGTCCGCTATTTTGAGGGGGATGCGGGGACAGGCACGTTCGCTACCACCGGTGCTTCTTCCATTGCGCTGGAAGCCTATAACAATCAGGAATATTGGGACCTTGCACCGAAAGGCACTGCAACCGGCAAGGTGATTGTTACTTATGATGATTATAAAAATCCCTCGATCACTGTTTCTGAAAATCCGAATGTTTTCAGCGTAGCCCACCTCACGGGCGGTAACTGGCTCAATGAAGGGCATAATGTAACCGGTACCCTCACAGCTGGCGATGTGACCAGCGAGGTGATTTCGTCGTGGAGCCCATTCACGCTGGGTGCCATACCGGAAGCCGGGTTGCCCGTTACGCTGATCAGTTTCAATGCAAAGGCGGTTGAAGGCAATGCATTAGTGGAATGGCAAACGACCAGTGAAGAAAACGCCTCCCATTTTGAAGTCGAGCGAAGCCTCGATGCCAGAACCTTTCAGAAGATCGGTACAGTGGCAGCCGCGGGTAACAGCAATGCCTTGCAGCGGTACAGTTTCACAGACCGCTCGTTCGGCAGCCAGCTGCAAACCGTGTACTACCGCCTGCGTTCTGTTGATCTGGACGGTACTTTCAGCTTCTCGAGGGCTGTGTCCCTGCAACCGCGCGGCGCGGGCCAGTACGCGGGCGTATATCCAAATCCGGCACGCAAAGCGGATGTTGTAAAGGTTTCATCAGGGATTCCGGCCAATGAGATCAGCCTCTGGGATGTGCTGGGGCGGCAAGTGCCTGTTCGTTCATCGTCATCGCCCGACGGCTCTGTACAGTTGAGCCTGAACGGCGTTGCTTCCGGATTATATCTTCTTAAAGTGGTTACGAACCAGGGTGTGGTTAATCACAAGCTGGTTGTTGAATAAATATTTACCCTTTTTTATCCTTCTGACATGAAACGAATCATCCTAACTTCTCTTTTTATTGCAACTTCCGTTTATGCCAATGCCCAGGTGGGTATTGGTACAACTACTCCACGGGCCGGATTGGAGGTGGCCGACAGCAGCGTTGTTTTCGCCGCTCCTGGTGACGTCTCAGGAGCCAAACCCACACCCGTTGTGGGCGAGGGACGCCGTATGATGTGGTATGTGGATAAAGCGGCATTCAGAGTAGGTCAGGTAGGCTCTTACGGGAGTACCTACTGGAATACTGCCAACATAGGAAACTATTCGTTTGCAGCCGGTCAGAATAGCCGCGCTTCCGGCGATCATTCTTTCTCCGTGGGTCTGGCTACTACGGCATCAGGCGACGAGTCAGTGGCTTTGGGAAACAATGGAACTGCAGCGGCAGACAGGTCGCTGGCATTCAACGGCACAGCGAGCGGTGTCGGCGCCGTCGCAATAGGTAGCGGTGCGCAAGCCACCAGTGACGACGCCCTTGCCCTGGGCCCCTCGTCAATCGCCGGCGGATTGGCATCCGTAGTAATCGGACCTTCTATTGCAAACGGCGCATTTGCGGTGGCAATCGGTCTGCAAAACAGCGCACGCGGGAATTTCTCTGTCGCACTGGGCAAGAATGCGCGGGTACGGCACCAGGGGTCTATCGTGATCAGCGACGGAAGCGCCGGTTTCAGTTCCGACAGTGCGTATAGCACAGCCAACAATCAGCTTACGATGCGTTTTGCAGGCGGAGCACGCGTTTTCACCAACCAGGGCCTCACAAGCGGCGTCGAAATCGCTGCCGGTGGAGGATCGTGGAGTGCGGTCAGCGACAGGCGGAAAAAAGAGAATTTCGAAGTGCTGAATACCGAAAGTATCCTTCGCAAAGTCGCGCAGCTGCCGCTTACCAGCTGGAACTACAAAAGCCAGCCTGCTGCCACCCGGCATATGGGACCGATGGCGCAGGATTTCTATGCGGCATTCGGCCTGGACGGCATCGGAAATGATACTACGATCAATTCGTCCGACATCGATGGCGTGAATATGGCCGCCATCCAGGCTCTCGAAAAACGTACCCGGCAATTGCAGGAAGAAAATGACCAGTTGAAAGCGAAACTGGAAGCCATGGACGCCAAAATGGCTTCCATTGAAAAACTGATCATGGGCACGCCGCGGAAAGAGGAAGTATCGGCTTCCAGGTAATTCCGGCCTTTCAAAACAGCTCTCCAATGTACCGGCTGGCCATTTGGTTGGCCGGATAGCTCCTGAATTCTTCGCTCAACTGCTGTGCCCGGCGCCGGTATTTGTTGTCTGACAGTACTGTCGCCACCGCGCGACGGATCTGGCCGGCTTTGGGCGTTTCAGTTTTCAGGTCTATCCCAACGCCATTGAACCGGACACGCGCCGCAATGTCGTCTTTGCCTTCGTAAACACCGGCTACCACAATCGGTAGCTGGTGTTGCAGGGCGAGCATCACGCCTCCGTAACCCCCGTTCGTGACATACACGCTGGCGTAGGGCATGACGGCATCATAGTCGATGAAGCTTTCGATGAGGAAATGCGTTTGAGGATAACGCTGGCGCAATGCTTCCGTGCCGGAGCCGCCGGTAGTAACGATTACCATCGTTTCCGGGTCGTTTTTGTAGGCTTCGAGCGTAGGGACGATGATTTTTTCGGTGTTACGCTCGAATGTACCCTGCGTGACAAGAAGGACCCGCTTGTATTGCAAAGTCGCGTCGGCGTGGGCAAATGACGCCTTTCCGCTCGATTTGTTGGGTAGTAACGGCCCTACAAACCGGACGTTGGGGCTCAGCTTTCTGTGGGGATAGTCGAAACCCGGTATACCGCTTTGCAGGTACAGACTGGCATTCCGGAAAACGGCATCGAACATGAATCCCGGCTCCTGCGGCAAGCCGTATCGGGTGCGGAGTTCGTTGAACAATACGCTGCACGGCTTCATGATCACGTTGAACTGAAAATGGATCCTGGCACGTTTGGCCCAGCGGGTCACCGACCTTGCCAGGACATTCCGTTCTGGATCGTCCGAAGGCAGATTCGACGCGCTTTCAAACAAGGGCAGCACGCCCACAGCCACACCTTTAATGGCTAGTAATTCCTGCACAAACAATGCGCCCAAGCACGCCAGGTCATAGACAATCAGGTCGAACGGCCATTCTTCGTGGACTTTCACAAGATCGTCGACATACCCCGGAATAGGGCTCAGGAACGTGTGTTTCACGTCGAACCGGGCGCGGGCGATCGGATTTTTGATCTTCTTCCGTCCGGGAAATAGCTCGTCCATATTCTCCTGGTTGATCACCGGAGCTTTGACACTCGGGTAATGGACGAGCCCCAGCTTCGTTACGCGTGCGCCGTAGTGGCCGCCCACGTACCAGCGCACATCGTACCCGAGTTGTTTAAGGTGAACGGCCAGACCGGTAAGCGGACTGAAATGCCCGTCAAGCGGAACGGTCGCAAAAAGTATACGTTTCAATTTCATGGCTAATATTACTGGTTTTGAATAAGACAAAAATAGGGTAGGACAGTGGGGGCGTCTACGTTCACTCAGATGAACCGTCATATGAAGCGTATGAAATGACTTTTATGTATTTTCGTCTGATTAACACCCTGTCAGTGTATGACTTTGCCTTTACCGAACTATCAGCAATGGTTACTGTTGTTTATCGGCGCCGCAGCGGTATTGCTGGCTGCTAATCTGTTGCAATGGGTGGTTCGCCGTGACCGCATCTACATTTTGTACAGCGTGTACGTGTCTTTGTGGATCGCCTCTTTTGGATTGGATAAACTGCACCTGGCCGATAACGTCGTGGCTTTCGGACGAACAGTTCCATTCTATTTGTTTTCTATCATATACCTGGAACTGGCGCTGGAATTTATCGACCTGAGCAACCATCCCCGCCTCGTACGATGGTACCGCATCATGCAATGGGCTTGCTTCGCTTTCACAGCACCGGAGATTTATTTCAACCTCTTTTCTTCACTCTGGCAGACAGAATGGCACGAAACCCAATTGAATGTGACCCGTTATGCCGTGTTGTTGAGCACCAACCTGAGTATCCTGTATACGTTCGTCACGCACATGCGGCGAACCGACGTGCTGGCCCGTTTCTTCTTGGCGGGGACGCTGGCGCTGTGGGCAGGGGAAGTCCTGTCGACGATCACATTGCATGCGCACCTTGGCCTCGGCGTACAGGCTTTAGATAAATTGCCGCTAATCATTCATCCGGGTTTTCTGATGCAGGTGGGTATTTTTTTTGACCTCGCGTTGGTGTCGCTCGGGATTTCGTACCGGCAACGGCGCGAGGCAATACGGCAGTTGATGGCCGAGCAGGAACTGATCCGCGAACGGGAGCAGCACCTGCGCCGGGAACTGGAAGCAGATCTGATTCTGGAACAGCTGAAACAGCAGCATACCGAAGCGCAGATGAGGGTATTGCAAAGTCAAGTCAACCCGCATTTCCTTTTCAATGCACTCAATACATTGTCGTCGCTGATCGACGAAACGCCCAGTAAAGCCATTGATTATGTGGATGAGCTTTCGAGCGTGTATCGCTACCTCCTTCGGGCGGGTGATAGTGAGCTGACTACTCTGGAGCAGGAAATGGAATTTATCCAGTCCTATTTCCACCTTCTGCGCACCCGATACGGCAACGGAATTCGCACCGACCTGTTAGCAGTTGATGGGCACAGTAACGGCCTGTTGCCGCCGCTTACATTACAATTGCTGGTCGAAAATGCTGTCAAACATAACGTAGTAATGCCCGATCAGCCGCTTACCATTCGTATCCGCACCACGGCCGAGCGGGAGCTCATCATTGAAAATAACATCCAACGCCGCAAAGTAAGGGTGGAGTCGAACGGCGTGGGCTTGTCGAACATTGCATTCAAATACAAATTACTCAACCAGTCGAGCCCGTACATCGAGGAAGTGGATGGCTGGTTCCGGGTAAAGCTGCCGCTGCTGCAACCGGTATAGCCGGTCGCAGCGAAACGCCATGGCACCGCCGCCGGAAAACCGATTGGGATATTGCCCTAGCGCGAGGCTGCCGCATAGTGAAGTGTTGTGTCGCGCAACGTATCGAAGTCTTCGTCTATGGACACAAAATGGGCGCATTTGCTGCCAACTTGCACCAGTACACGCAGGAAGTCTGTTTCCGTTCCTGCATGGCTGCTGTGGCAAAGAATCAGTACATCGCCTTCATTCAATCCGTTGACTACTTGCGACAGGCCGGATTGGTTGCCGACCCTTGTTTCTTTGATGATTTGATGACACCCCGCCATCTGAAGTTTTTCTAAAAAAGTATCTTCCGCCGCGTACGGTAAGTAGCCTATAAACATTCCCTAATCTAATGATGAGGGATTAAAATTAGGGGATACCGGGGCCAGGGCCGACCATTACTGATTAGAAAAAAATTAAAACCTTTGATTCTATTAAAATATTGCTAATATTTCTGAGAGCGTTTATGCGTTCTTGAAAACTCCTCTAACAGCACCCATAACATGAATTTGAATGAAATCCGGGCCGAACTGGTCGCGAAAACCGAGCGTAAAATCCAGGAAATGAAGTCCAGAAACATTATCCTGCCCCAACGGAGAGCGGATATGTGCGAACTTTGCGACCAGCTTTCGCAAGAAATTTATGACTTCGCCGTCAAAACCACCTTGCAAATCGCCGACCGGCACCATCTCCGCGAGCGGGCGGCCAACCTGCTCGACGAACTTCACGAGGACATTTACACACTCACCAATGGGGCATTGGATGTTCTGGTAGCGGCTTCGACCACACAAAGCCCCGGCGCCGGAAATTCGCCAAGCCTGCAAGCCACGGTCCGGAAGCACCGGCCAGTCCGCACTATCCCCAAATTCTTCCAGGTACTTTACATCTGGTTCAAAGGATTGCGTGGGTACAAACAACCCGCGGCTTTCTGCTAGTCGTTTTTGCCGGAAGTGCCTATCTGTTCCAGGATAGAGCGGGCAATTTTGTTGTCGGGATCTTTGCGGATGGCCCGCTGCGCATATAAAATTGCCATATCACCCTTCCCCTGCTGTTTATATGCCTCGGCGATGAACTGGCAGGCGATGCCATAATCTTTGTCCTGCAAATCCAGCAGGAGTCCGAGCGTGAATACCCTGATCGCATCGTCGATGCGGTTGCGGCGCATGAGGAACTTGCCGGTATTGACGAGGTCGCCGATCGGGAATGACAAGTCATAGACGTCTTTTTTCTGTTCGGTGGCCGTCCGGTAAAAGGCCACACCGGCATCGAAGTCGGCGAGCATTTCCTCGCGGAGTTCGAGGTACAGCGAGCGTTTGGGTACGGTATAGGGCTTATGGTCGAGGATCGAGAGGATTGCCGTCGTGAGCTGCCTCACTTTGAAATTCTGGTTGCTGGTCGTCAGTATCACAAACCGGTCGTTTTTAAGATCGTGTGTGACCAATGATTCATAGTTATAATTGGAGCCATGATGCTGATGCCAGACCAGCCCGCCATTTTCGAACTTTGCCTCGCCCAGGCTGCTTTCGCCTTCTCCGAAATGCTCGGAAAGCTGTTGGACCGACGTTTTCCCAACGAGTTTGTAACTATCAACTGCCGCGACGAACCGGTAAAGGTCTTCGGCCGTCAGCCGGGGCCAGCCGGAGGTAGTTTCGCGGGGTTTTTCGTTGATAAACTTGTTGTTAAAAGCGACGGCCATCGTCGTGTCGTTTAGAGGCAGGTCCATCACGGTATGCTTCATTTCGAGCGGTTTCAGGATGTTTTTCTCCACAAATGCCTGGTATTTCAAACCCGAAACCTGCTCGACGATCCGCTGTTGCAGGTACACGTTGGCGTAGCTGTATATGTATGCCTTACCAGGTGTATTCGCAAGGTTTTTCAGTACAAGAAGCTCATTCAGGACGCCCTGATCCGTGTTTGCGGCAGTAGCAGGCAGTCCGCTGGTGTAACTGAGCAAATGCGAGATGCGGATGCTGTCGGCCCAGGCGGGGAGCTCGGGAAGGTATTTGCGTATGGGGGCCGCTGCCGACAGTTTCTTCTTTTCAGCGAGAAGCATGATCGATATACCGTTGAACTCCTTGGCAATGGAGCCGATATCGAACCGTTTTTGCATCGTCAGCGGGTATTGTCGGCTGCCGTCGGCGAAACCTACCGCGGCTTTGTAGATGGTCTGACCTTTGCTGATCACAATCACATTTCCATTGAAAATCCCAATGCGGTGCGCGGCCTGCATCAGGGAGTCGATACGCTGGGAAAGTGGGTCGGTTTGAGCGAGTAAGGTGGGCGTAAGTAGGTTGGAGAGCAGGATGAACGTGAGGAATTTGTTTTTCATAGAATAATGGCTGATTAGATGAAAACGCTGATTCAAGTATCGTGCCAGTTTGTAACCTTTTGGTATCAGTGTATTTTGCGGGAAATGCAATGTTCAGAACCGAACGGGTTTGTCCGTTTTCAATTCACGAATGCCGTGCAGCCACGAACGGCGGCGTCCGTTTTCGGACAGGAGTTTTTAGTTAAGGTTTTGATATTCAGAGTGCTATTGAAATGGCATGCATTTGTTACTATTTAACCAAACTGATATTCGTTCCTCTGCCTTACCCCAGGCCTAAATACCGACAACATGTTCAAAAATTACCTGAAAATCGCCTTCCGGAACCTGACGAAGCACAAAGCTTTCAGTTTCATCAACATTTCCGGCGTTTCACTGGGACTAACCTGCTTCTTGCTGCTTGCTTTGTATGTGAAAGACGAGCTGGCTTACGACCGTTTTCATGAACATGCCGATCGTATTTACCGGCTGAACCGTACATTCCTTGCCAACGACGGTACGGAATCGCTCCGGCTCGGGCATGCGGCACCGCCTTTCGGTCCCCTTTTGAAACAGGATTTTCCACAGGTAGAACAGGTCGTTCGGCTGCTGGAAACCGGGGCGCTGGTGAAATATGGCGAGAAAAGGTTTTCGGAGGACCAGATGTTTGCCGCCGAGGCGAATCTATTCAAGGTATTTACTTTTAAAATCGACCGGGGAAATCCTGATAAAGCGCTCGAAAACCCGTTTTCGATCATGTTTTCCAGGCCAATGGCCGAGAAGTACTTTGGGCATGAGGACCCTGTCGGAAAGGTGGTGCGGCTGGATAATCAGTTTGACTACACGGTAACGGGCGTTTTCGAGCCGCTTCCTTCCCAATCGCATTTTCATCCCAATTTCCTCGTTTCGTTCTCGACCCTGAATGACGATCGTGTGTACGGTGCCGAGGGGCTTCGTACCAACTGGGCCAACAATTCTTTCTCGACATTCCTGCTTTTGCCGAAGCATTACGACGCGCCGAAGCTGGCGGCGGCATTTCCTGCATTTCAGAACAAGCACATCGATCCCAAAGCTTCGAAGTTCTCGGTGCTGACTTTGACGAAGCTCACCGACATTCACCTGCGCTCTCACCTGGATTCCGAAATCGAGGCGAATGGGGATATTCAATATGTGTACCTGTTTTCGGCGATCGCGATTTTCATTTTGCTGATCGCCTGCATCAATTATATGAACCTCGCAACTGCCAAGTCGGCGACGCGTGCGAAGGAAGTGGGTATGCGGAAGGTGATAGGCGCGGTACGCACGCAGCTGGTGAACCAGTTTCTGAGCGAATCGGTGATACTGGTTGTGATTTCGGTTGTGATTGCCTTCGTGGCCATGGTATTGTGCCTGCCGTTGTTTAATAATTTTACCCAGAAACAGCTTTCCGTTTCGGCGCTGCTGGACCCTGCTTTCCTGGCGATCCTGCTGGGTATCACGATCTTCACCGGATTGGTGGCAGGTAGTTATCCGGCATTTTTTATGACGGGTTTTCAACCTATCGCGGTATTGAAGGGCAAAATTGCGTCGGCTCTCAAAAACGGGAAACTGCGGCAGACGCTTGTGGTAGCCCAATTTGCCATCGCCGCCACACTGATCATCAGCACGACGGTTGTTTACAACCAAATGCAGTTTATTCAGAACTACAAGCTGGGTTATGCCAAAGACCAGGTGATTACGTTCAGCATGCCCGATGACTCGACGATCGATGTCGAGGCGATCCGCCAGCGGTTCAAGGAACACACGGGAGTTCGGGAAGTGGGGCGTTCGTCACGGATTCCGTCGGGCCGACTGCTCGATTCATGGGATGCGTATGTGATGAAAGGTGATTCGATGGCGCCTACGCAGATCAGTATCAAGTCGCTTTCGGTCGATGAGGACTTCATTCCCGCTTACCAGATCCAAATGGCCGCAGGCCGGAATTTCTCCCGCCAATACCCGACCGACCGGACGAACGGTTTTATCCTCAATGCCACCGCAGCCCGTTTGCTGGGCTGGAAAAATCCGGAGGAAGCCATTGGTAACCGCTTTGGTTATGGAAAAATGCGGGGGCAGGTCATCGGCGTCACGGCAGATTATCATTTCGAATCACTGCACCAGAAAGTAGCGCCCATCGTGATGTTCTACCAATCGGGCCATCTCGGACGCGTATCCGTGCAGGTGGCGGGCAAGGATATCCAGGGCGCACTTGCACACCTCGGTTCGGTTTGGAAGAACCGTTTCCCGGATGTTCCGTTTCAATACGAATTCCTCGATCAGCGCTTCGGCAAGCTTTACGCGCGTGAGCAAACCCAGCAGCTGTTGTTCGGTATATTCGCGGGCGTTGCGATCCTCATTTCCTGCATGGGCTTGCTTGGGCTCTCGATGTTCATGGCGGAGCTTCGAACGAAGGAAATCGGCGTCAGAAAAGTGCTGGGTGCTTCGGTACCGAGCATTGTGGGCTTGCTTTCGAAGGATTTTCTCAAACCGGTTATTGTCGCCATTCTCATTGCGTCACCCATAGCCTGGTACGGCATGAAAAACTGGCTGCAGGATTTTGCCTACCATACCGACATCAGGTGGTGGGTATTCCTTCTTGCAGGCGCGCTGTCGGTCGCCATTGCATTACTGACTGTCAGTTTCCAAAGCATCCGTGCTGCGTTGATGAACCCTGTCAGGAGTTTGAGAAGCGAGTAAGATTTTCAAATTGATCTGTCCTGTTCTATGGATTTGGTATATTAGCAACCTTTGATAACCTCCCGGAATACTTTTGCAGGCTTTTCGGG
>DATMSL010000091.1:0-4916 GCA_035565435.1 Dyadobacter sp.
TGCTTATTTGTAACTATTGATGGAAAAAATATAATTATTTGTAAGGGTAATCTATCAAGTGATCGTCAGAATTGACAGTTTATGGTGAACTACTATTAATGGTTAAACAATCAAATGCGTATGAAAAGAAACTTTACAAGTATTGGCCACTGTATGATGCGTTGGGCAATGGCTGGTGCGGTGATGACGGGTTTTACAGGGCAGGCCTATGCAATGAGGCCTTCAAATCCGACCATCAGAGTTATCGACAGGACAGTTTCAGGAAAGGTGACTTCTGTGGAGGATAACCTTCCGGTTCCGGGTGTTTCGGTAGTACTTAAAGGAAGTAAAAGCGGCACCAATACCGATGCCGACGGTACTTTCAAGATCAGTATTCCGGAAGACAATGCGGTCCTTGTGTTTTCAGCAGTAGGTTTCGTTACGCAGGAAGTCGCTGTTGGAAATAAGAGCGTTGTGGACATTGTACTCGCCAGCGATCAGAAGATATTGACGGAAGTTGTGGTTGTGGGTTATGGTACGCAAAAGAAAAGTCAGCTAACCGGTGCTATTTCGTCGGTTGGTTCAAAAGAGATTAATGAAATGCCTATCACCAACCTCGGACAGGCGCTGCAAGGACGCGCGGCCGGGGTGGACGTAACGCAGTCAGGCTCGAAGCCGGGAACGGTGCCGAAAATCCTGATTCGTGGCCGTCGCTCGTTCAATGCAGGTAACGATCCTTTATATGTAGTGGATGGTATTCCTTTGGCAGGAGGCTATGAAGATATTAACCCCAGCGATATCCAGTCGATGGAGGTTTTGAAAGATGCTACCGCCACGGCGATTTACGGTTCGCGCGGTGCGAACGGGGTGGTGATCGTGACCACCAAGCGTGGAGGCCAGAAAGGTAAAACGACCGTTAGCTACGATGGCTATGCAGGGGTTTCCAAAGCGCTCGATAAAGTGAAGCTTTTTAACGGGGCTGAATTTGCCGAGTTCGTGCGGGAAGCGTACCGTGCTACGGGCGGGTATAAGGATGCTGCCGGCAATGCCATCCCGACAGGGGTGATCAATGCAGAAGCCGATGCGAAAGTGGCGGTACTCGGCGGTGACCCTAATGTGGCCAAAGGTATCGCCAATGGCACCAGCACCGACTGGCAGGACCTCGTAGTGGGTACCGGTATGATGCAGAGCCACTCAATAGGTATCCAGGGAGGAAGCGACCGTACCCAATTCTACATTTCGGGCGGTTATTTCCGGGATAAGGGGGTTGTGAAAGAAGCAAACTTCACCCGTTTCTCGCTGCGTGCGAATATCGACCATAATGTGAATAAATGGCTGAAAGTCGGTCTTTCTTCTTATATGATGAACAGCATCCGTAACGGTGAAAACCTGAACACCTATGGCATGACAATCAACCAGAACCCGCTCGCAGTGCCGTATGATGAAAACGGCAAGCTGATTTTCTCGCCTACCAACGACGCCTTGCTGACCAACCCGCTCGCGGAACTGGTGAAGGGAGCACAGGTTGATCAGATGAAGCGTTACCGTATCTTCAATAGCCTTTATACGGAGTTCAGTATCCTGCCGGGTTTGAAATACCGCGTAAACTTCGGTCCGGACTTCAATATTTATCGTTACGGACGTTTTATCGGCTCTATGACGAATGCGAGAAAGGGAGGGGATGCACAAGCCAACACCGGCAATGCAATCGGTTTCAACTGGACGCTGGAAAACATTGTGAACTATACTAAAACCTTCGGAGGCAAGCATAACCTGAATGTCACTTTGCTGCACTCTATCCAGCGCGACCGCACGGAAGCATTTACCTCGTCGGTGCAGGGCGTACCTGTTGAAACGCAATCTTTCTATAACCTGGGCGCAGCAACAACCGTATTCTCTCCCGGTAGTGGCCTGGTTGAATGGACGATCAACTCATTCATGGGACGTGTGAACTACGATTACAATGACAAATACCTTGTTACTTTGACGATGCGTCGTGACGGTTCGAGCCGTTTCGGTGAAAACAGCAAGTATGGTAACTTCCCGGGTATTGCAGTTGGTTGGAACATCGGTAACGAGGATTTCCTCAAAGGCGTTAGCTGGATCGACCTTTTGAAAGTACGTGCAGGATGGGGTAAAGTGGGCAACACCGGTTTGGCTCCTTACCAGACACAGGCGTTCCTTGGCCGTACCAGCTATGCATGGAATACAACGGCGGCGTACGGTTACCGCCCCGGAACGATCGGAAATGCGGATTTGCGCTGGGAGTCATCTGCTACCGCCAACGTAGGTCTCGATTTTAGCCTGGTTCGCGGACGCGTACAAGGTTCATTTGAATTTTACCAAACCAATACCACCGATTTGCTTCTGTCCGATCAGCTTCCGGGATCGATCGGTTTCAACGCTGTTACCCGCAACGTGGGTGAGACCCGTAACCGCGGTATCGAGTTGGGTGTGACTACAACGAACATCAACACCAATAGCGGTTTCAAATGGACCACCGACTTTACATTTACCAAAAACACAGAGGCTATCCTCTCTCTATATAATGGAAAAGTGGATGACCTCGGTAACGGATGGTTCATTGGCCGTCCATTGAGCACGGTTTATGATTACCGGAAAATCGGTATCTGGCAGACCAACGAAGCGGATGCTGCGAAAGCGGTTAACAGCGAAGTAGGGCAGATCAAGCTGAAAGACATCGATGGCGACGGCAAGATCAACGCGAACGACCGCGAGATCATTGGTTCCGACGTGCCTGATTTCAGTGCCGGTATTACCAACCGTTTCAATTTCAAGGGCTTCGACTTCTCGTTCTTCTTCTTTGCACGTGTAGGCAACCTGATCCGCAGCGAGTTCCACAGGAACAACAACGCGCTGGCTGGCCGCTACCAACAAATGAAAGTGGATTACTGGACGCCGAACAACCCGACCAACGAGTTCCCTCGTCCGAAAAGCAACCAGGAGTTCCCGGTTTACGGCAGCACGCTTACCTATTTCGATGGAACGTTCGTGAAGTTGAGAAACGTGAACGTAGGTTATACATTTACACCGGAAATGTCAAAAAAACTGGGAATGGAGTCGCTCCGTTTGTATTCAAGCATCCAGCAGCCGTTTATCTGGGCGAAATACCGCAGCAAATACAACGGTGTTGACCCTGAAACAACCGGCCTTGCAGCAGGTGGAACAGGTGTTACCCCCGCAACGATGGTGATCACTTTCGGCTTGAATGCGAAATTCTAACAGCCTGGTTTTGAAATTTTTTAAAGATACTGACAAATGAAAAATATAAGAAAATCGATCGTGGTATGTGGCATGGCGGCGCTGATGCTGGCAGGGCAGGGGTGTAAAGATGTGCTCGATGAGAATATCATCTCCGGTGTAGGTAACGATTATTTGAACACCGCTAAGGGATTTGAAGATGGTGTGAAAGCCGCTTATTCGTCGCTCCGTTTTTACTACGCAACCCAGCAAGGGCTGACCTTGACCGAATATGGTACGGATATTTATGCAACAGGCGCCGATGGCGGTTACAAAGGATTCCACTTCTATGATGGCCAGCTGAACCCGACCGTAGATTATCTGGCCACAACCTGGGACGAGCTTTACAGGGGGATTAACACCTGTAATGCTGTGATCGAACGCGCCCCGAATGTGACGGGTGTAGCGGATAATGTCAAAAAGCTGCGTGTTGCCGAAGCCAAATTTCTGCGCGGGCATTATTACTATCTCTTGCACCAGCAGTATGGCGGCGTTGATCTCCGCCTGACAGAAACGTTGCTTCCAACCAAGGAAACCAAGCGTGCAACCGATGCAGAAATGTATGCGGCGATCATCAAGGACCTGAGTGATGCGGTTAACGACCTGGAAGCAAAAGCACAGTCGAGCGATTATGGCCGCGCTACCAAACCTCACGCACAAGCATTGCTGGCGAAAGTATATCTGGCAAAAGCGTATTCGACAGAAAAAGCGGCAGATGATTTTACCAAAGCAGCCGACCTGCTGAAAGAGGTTTCTACCAAATATGGTTACAAACTGCTCGACGATTTCTCGGCTGTATTCGATGAAAACAATCAGAACCACTCCGAAGTAGTATTCGCGGTACAATACACAACCGACGCTTTGACGAACGGAACCGGTAACAGTTTGCACCTCTATTTTGGAATGCAATACGATGTGCAACCAGGTATGAAGCGGGATGTGTATTGGGGCCGCCCTTTCAAACGTCTGAGACCAACTGAATATCTGCTTAACACCGTCTTCGCCGATCGCGTCAACGATTCCCGCTATAAGAAGACTTTCCGCGATACTTGGTTGTCAAACAACCCTGGTACCTACAATGCGGCGTCATTTGATGATTCCAAAACAAAGGTGACATTTGCAGCTGGCGATACGGCGATCTTCATTCCGGGTTATGAAATGACGAAAGAGGTACGTGCCACAAAAAAATACCAGGTGCTCGTGCCGAGCAAATACTCGGAAGCATTGTTCCCGACCTTACAGAAGTTCTTTGATTCAAAACGCCCTGACATGACTTATGAGCCAGGTAGCCGCGACTATTACGTGGTGCGTCTGGCGGACGTTTACCTGCTGCTTGCCGAGGCGTTACTGCAATCGGGGGATAAAGCCGGCGCTGCGGAAGCCATCAATATGGTAAGATACCGTGCGGGCTGGCCTGGTAAAAAGGACAAAATGCTGATCGACGCCAAAGACCTTACGATGGAGACGATTATCGAGGAGCGTGCACGGGAGCTGGCCGGTGAGCAAACCCGCTGGGTAGACCTCAAACGCTGGGGACTGCTTGTGGAAAGGGTGAAAAAATATAACCCACAAGCTTCTGCGATCCAGGCTTACCACGTGGTAAGACCGATCCCTCAAACCCAGATCGATCGCAGTGCCAAAACATCGGACGGCAAGTCGGTGTTTCCGCAGAACAC
>DATMSL010000092.1:0-11226 GCA_035565435.1 Dyadobacter sp.
TCCATTTGTATTCCAAATTTGATGGCGAATCCAACGGCGATATCGGTTATGTATACACGTTCAGCGTGGTGGCATTCTTTATGCTTTTGATCGCGAGTATCAATTATATGAACCTTGCTACCGCACAGTCGGCCCGGCGGGCGAAAGAAGTGGGTTTACGGAAGGTAATGGGCTCACTCAAAGGCGCACTCATCCGCCAGTTCCTCACCGAATCCATCCTGATAACGCTCATTTCCCTGGTAGCCAGCCTCATTCTGGTAGCGCTGCTGTTGCCATTTTTCAATAATGTCTCCGGAAAAGCAATCAGCTACATGCAATTGCTAAGCCCTCAGTTTGTGCTCATCGGCCTGGCGGTGGTGGTATTCACGGGGCTGGTCAGCGGCAGTTACCCGGCATTCTACCTGTCGTCCTTCGAGCCGGCCAGCGTATTGAAAGGTACGTTCAAGGCGCGGGGCGGCGGTTTTTTCAGGAAAGCACTGGTAGTCACGCAGTTTTCGATCTCGCTGATCATGCTGATTTGCACATGGATCGTCTATCAGCAACTTAACTACATGCGGAACAAGGACATGGGTTACGACCGGGAACAGGTGCTGACGATCGACTACCAGGACGCTCAACCGAAAGACAAATACAATGCATTCCGAAAAGAACTGCTCGATAATCCGAATATCCAGAGCGTCGCGTCCGCGTCGGCACCGGTGAGCAACATCGGCGGCAGGATCATATTCACCGTCGAATCCAATACCGGAATGAAGGAAATGGCCTTCAAACCGACGGCAATCGATCATGATTATCTCAAAACAATGGATATGAAACTGGTAGCCGGCCGGAATTTTTCGGACGAACTGCCTGCCGATACCGCCAACAGTGTACTCGTCAACGAGGCTGCCGTGAAGCGGATGAACTGGAAAGACCCGATCGGCAAGAAAGTTATGCTTGGTACTGTACCTGCCGACGGCAAAAACCCGCCGCCAACGACTCAGGTAGCGGGCGTAGTGCGTGATTTTCACCAACAGTCGCTCTATAACCCGATCGAGCCGATGATCATGGTGTACCGCCGGGCCAACGGGGTGATTCACGTCAAAATCAAGACCCGGAATACCGCCGAAACCCTGGCATACATTGAAAAAAAATGGCAGCAAACTTACCCCGATAAGCTGTTTGAATACCGTTTCCTCGATCAGGATTTCGAGAATGCCTACCATGCCGACGAGCTGCGCGGGAAAATCTGTACCGCATTTTCAGGCCTCACCATCCTGATCGCCTGCCTCGGGCTCTTCGGCCTCGCCACATTCACGACCGAGCAGCGGGTGAAGGAAATAGGCGTCCGGAAGGTACTGGGCGGCTCGGTTTCCAGCGTGGTACTGCTGTTATCCAGGGACTTTACGCGGCTCGTGCTGCTCTCCTTCCCGATCGCGATCCCGGTGGCCTATTTTGCGATGAACCGCTGGTTGCAGAGTTTCCCCTACAAAGCGGACATGAGCGTTTGGATTTTTATCGCTTCGTGCATTGCTACGCTGCTGATCTGCTGGCTTACCGTCATTTACCAATCCCTGAAAGCGGCACTGGCCAATCCGGTCAAATCGCTGCGTTCGGAATGATGCATTCGGAGGGCGTATCATTGCATTTTTAATCGTTCTTCTTCGAGGTCGATCAGGAAAAGCTGTTCCCGGATGATTTCCTCATCCATGGCAGGGTCCTTATTGGCCTCGACGATATATTGGCGCTGGCTTTCGAGCATTTCAAGGAATATCACTTTGGTTTTCTGGTTCATCCAATCGTCGTCGGACGCTTTGAGCTTTTCCTCCCAATGCTGCAAAAGCTTCCGCATGCCGTCATGGCCATCGAAGTCGCGCTCATACTTGCCCCGCAAGAATGCGTACGTATGCTCGCGCAAGCCTTGTTTCAGGCGCTTCCGCATATCCTCGGGCGATTCGACGGCCAAACGTTCGAAAATGTTGGCGCGCTCGATGATGTACGGTAAGGTGAGGCCCTGAACCAGCAATGTGAGCAGGATTACCACGAAAGTGATAAACAGTATCAGGTTGCGGTAAGGAAATTCGGTTCCGTCGGCCAGCATGACCGGTATAGACAGCGCCGCCGCCAGCGATACCACCCCTCGCATACCCGTCCAGCCCAGGAACATCGGAATGAGCCATTGCCTTCGCCGGGAGCTGGCGCGCGGTACCACGCCGGGCCGGAAAATCATCGTGGCGACCATCGCTGCATAGGAACTGATCAGCCTCGCTACCACCAGCACGCCCGTTACCAATGCGCCATAGCCGATGGCTGTCTGCAATGGGATCCCTTTTGACCTCAGCCCCTCCACAATTTCAGGGAGTTCCAGGCCGATTAGCAGGAACACAATGCCATTCAGGATAAACACAAAGCTCTCCCAAACGCTGTAACCGCGGATGCGGCTGGAACTGCTCAGAAATTGCAGGCGCCGGTTAGCCATAAACAGCCCTCCGCTCACCACCGCCAGCACACCCGAGCTATGCAGCTGCTCGGCTATCCAGTAGAGAAAATAGGGTTCTATTAATGTAAAAGCAATGTCCGAGGGCGCGTCGGTGGGTAAGCGCCGGTGCGCCTGCACGAAAACCCAACCCAATGCCAGCCCGATTCCTACGCCCCCGATCACCATCCAGGAGAAGCTGAGTGTCGCATCCTGCCATACGAACTGTCCCGAAGCCACAGCCAGCAATGCGAATCGGAAAATAATCAGCGACGAAGCGTCGTTGAGCAGGCTTTCGCCCTCCAGAACGGCCGAAGTCGAAGTCGGGATCTTCACAAACCGGGTAATGGCACCGATGCTAACCGCATCCGGCGGCGAGACAATGCCGCCCAGCAGGAAGCCCAGCGCCAGGGTAAAACCAGGGATGAAATGGCTCGTAACAATGGCAACGGACAGCGCGGTGAAGAAAACCACCAGGAAGGCAAAACTGCTGATGATCCGCCACCACTTTTTCATTTCCTTGAATGAAATTGACCACGTCGCTTCAAAAAGCAGCGGCGGAAGCATGATGAAAAAGATTAGGTCCGGATCGATTTTAACTATGGGCAGCCCCGGAACAAGGCTCGTCAGCAACCCCGCCACGACCAGTAATATCGGATAAGCGACCCGCAGCTTGTTGGCCAGCATACCAAGCAGGACAACCGCCGCGACCATCGCCAGCAAAAACGGTAAAATACTATGCATGAAAATCGACGTTTCTTGATCATGCAAAATAGAAAAACGCACGGAATCCGGCCGCTTTTCTAAACCTAATTCCCGGGTATTCTGTTGCTGATTTTACACAGGCACATTGCTGCAAGCAAAATACAGGGCCTTCTTACATCAACAAGCTATTATGAACACCCATCTATTCAGAAATACATCCAGCAAAATACCACAGTTCCGCGCCTGGTGGCTTTACGCAACACTCGGTAGTTTCATGTTTTCCTGTAAAGTGAGTGTGCCAGCGGAACACGACGGAAAAGCGGCATACCACAACCTCCTCGTCCATGGCGGCGACTCGGCCGCGATAGCGCAGCGCTACCTGGGTTTGGAAAACACCGTCAATTTCAGGGATCTTGGCGGATTGAAGACGAAGGATGGCAAAACCGTTCGAAAGGGACTGATCTACCGTTCCGACAATCTTTCGAAACTCGAGTCGAAACAATTCGGGCAATTCAATGCCCTGCGCATTGCCAGCGTGTACGACCTGCGCACCGACCACGAAATTGAAGGGAAAGAAGATCATTTACCAGCCGTTGTGCACTACCGGCATACGCCCGTCGTGGAAGATAATGCCGGGGAGATCAAGGGATTGAAAAAACGGGTACTCAACGGCGAAATCACCGAGCAGCAGGCAAAGGACATGACCGCCAGGTTCTATGCCGACGCGGTAACCGTGCATGTGGGAGCCGTGAAGGCGATCTTGAACGACATTACTGCCTCCGACCAGCCAGTACTCTACCACTGCTCTGCCGGGAAAGACCGGACAGGCATTGTCTCAGCCCTGATTTTGTCCATTTTGAATGTCGACCGGCAGCTGATCGTCGATGACTACATGCTATCCAACTACTACCGCCGCAACCGGGCCGAAAAAACGCTGGGTAAGGCAAAGCTAGGCAGGATTATCAAGCCAAAACTGAATATGGATGCCATCGAGATCCTTTCGACCGTCGATGAGCGCTTCATCCGGGCTACCTTCAATGCCATCGACAGTACTTATGGAGGGATCGACCCATTCATCGAAAACCAGCTCGGAATCGACCGGGCAACCCGGTTGAAATTGGTGGCCAAGTTTACCGAATGATCGATACCGGCGGTGATAAAATTCCCCTGAGCGAAAAAATTGTTTAGTATTGCGTATGAAAAGTACAGTACTATTGGCCATGCTGGGCACATTCCTGACCGTATCCGGGTGTATCAAACCGGAAGCGGAAAACATGGAAGCGGACATCCTGGTGATGACTTTGCCCGATTCCGTACTGATATCGCCGCCATCCGTTACCAATACCAGCGTTACCGCGTTCGTCAATTTTTCAAAGCTCAATATTAAAGCCGTCGCACCGCAGTTTACGCTCACGGAGGGTGCCAGCATACAACCGGCCTCGGGTACGCCACAGGATTTTTCCAAACCTGTGATTTACACCGTTACTTCCCAAGACGGTCAGTGGAAAAAGCAATACCGGGTGAGCCTGCTGCAAAACCTGGCGCCCGACCATTTCACATTCGAAAACTGGACGGTCAACACCGACGGTAACTACTACGTCCCCTATGAACTGGTCGAAGCCGAGCACCAGAATATCTGGGCTTCGGGCAACAGCGGCTTTTCGCTGATCGCGCCTGAAAAACGGCCCGAAGCCTACCCTACCCAACGCAGTACGGATGCCGCGAAAGGGCAGTATGCCGCCTATCTTGAAACCAAGTCGACCGGAGCACTTGGTGCGCTGGTGGGCATGCCTATTGCGCCGGGTAATCTCTTCCTGGGCAATTTCGATGCTGCGAAGGCACTGACCGCTCCGTTGGAGGCGACCATTTTTGGCGTTCCATTCAATAAAAAGCCGTTGCGCCTGACGGGCTCCTATAAGTACATTTCTGGCGGGCCGGTTACCGATAAGACAGGCAAACCCGTTACACCGGAGCAGCAGGACGTTTGCGACATATATGCCGTGCTTTTCAAGGCTACTACGGAAAAACCGTTCCTCAATGGAGGCAATGTTCTCACCGATCCCAGCGTGGTAGCTATTGCGCAGCTGGCTTCGGGTACGCCCACATCCGGCACCGGTTACCAGGCATTCAATCTCGCTTTCAACTATAAATCCGAAGTTAACCTTGACGACCTGGCTGCATTTAGCTACAAAATTGCCATCGTGTTCTCTTCCAGTAAAAACGGCGCGGTTTTTGAGGGAGCCGTCGGCAGCAAATTGTATATCGACGACGTGATGATCGTTACGCAATAATATTTCGAAATTATGAAACGTCTCCGTTTGTTGCTCCTTTTGCTGACCATTGCCCTAGAAACCACCGCCCAGAACGGAAAAAAGATTTCGTTCAATGCCCGGGCGGGGCTTTCCATAGGGGCCGTCACACCGGTGCGTATTCCGGCGTCAATCCGGAAGATAGAGTCTTACAATCCCGGATTCCTGCCCAGTGTGGAAGCAGGGCTGGATTACAGGTTTTCCCAAAAATTCGGGTTGGCCACTGCGTTACGCTTTGAGCAGAAAGGCATGACTACCGACGCGCGCGTGAAAGCCTATTATACTACTTTCAACGAAGCCGGCAGCGAAGGGGATCAGTCCGTAACGGGCTATTTTACAGGACGGGTCACCACGAAAATCAAAAACAGCTACTTTACAGTTCCGCTGCATTTAACTTATCATCCCGACAACGATTTCACCCTCAAGGCAGGCGGATTTATATCGGTACTGCTCGACGCCCGCTTCTCTGGTCATGCGCGCGACGGGTACATACGCCACCAGACACCCATAGGCGAGCGGGAGGACATCGATGCCGCCTCGTATGATTTTGCATGGAATGTCAGGCGGTTAAATGCCGGTGTGGAAATCGGTGCCGACTATCGATTCAGCCGGCACTTTTTTGCTTCTGCGAACCTGAACTACGCATTGTCGCCGCTGATGGATCCGGAATTCCAAAGCATCGCTTTCGGCATGCACAATATTTATCTTAACCTCGGAATCGGATACCGGTTTCACTGAACGCTATTAAGACCCCTATGAAATCACATTTTTTGCCCGGGCTGTTGCTCACCGCCATTTTGTACTCCTGCGCAGGCAGCAAACCCGGCCCTGCTTCCGGCTCCAAAGCAGTGGAAGTAGGCATTGACCTCGTCAATGTCGATGCCGACCGTGTGCGCGTGACCGTAACGCCGCCTGCACAAACCGGCGATGTTGCTACCTACAATTTCCCAAAGATTATCCCCGGTACCTACGCTATTGCCGATTACGGCCGGTATGTACAGGATATCCAGGCTTTCGATAAAAAGGGCAAAGCGCTGCGCGTAACCCGCACCGACTCGAACACCGTCAGCATATCGCCCGCCAAGAAGCTCGCCCGCATTTCCTACCTCGTTGGCGATACCTTCGATACGGAAGTGGAAAGTGATCCTTTTGGCGAAAACAATAAAACCATTTTTTCTCCTGCCGGGACCAATATCGAGGCCGGGAAGCATTTCCTGCTCAATATGGCGGGGTTTGTGGGTTATTTTTCAGGACAAACCGAAACCCCGTACCGGATTACCGTTTCGCATCCTGAGACGCTTTACGGGACTACGGCGCTTACAGATACCGACAACGACGCTCGCAAAGATGTATTCCAGGTACCGCGCTACCCGGATGTGATCGATAATCCCGTGATGTACGCCGCGCCGGATACCTTCTCTTTCAAGGTGGACGGCATGGAGGTGCTGTTGGGTATTTACTCGCAACGCGGCAAAACGCACGCTTCCGCATTGAAGCCCGACCTCGAAAAGATGATGCGCGCGCAGAAGAAGTTCCTGGGAAAAATCAATGATACGCCGAAATACGCCGTGCTCACCTACATCTCATCGGGTGCCGCAGACGACGCCAAAGGCATTGGCGCGCTGGAACACAATGCGTCCACGACGGCGGTTTTCAGGGAGCCGATGAAAAGCAAGGACCTGATCCACGTGATCAGCCATGAGTTCTTCCATACCATCGCCCCATTGAAGATACATTCAAAGGAAATCCACTACTTCGACTTCAATGCGCCCAAAATGAGCCAGCATTTGTGGTTCTATGAGGGTGTTACCGAGTATTTCTCCAACCTTTTCCAGGTCAATCAGGGGCTTATCGGCGCGGATGCTTTTTATGATCTGATGGCTAAAAAAGTGGAGCAATCCCAGTCGTATTCCGATAGCCTTTCTTTCACTGAAATGAGCCGGAACATCCTGGATCCCAAACTAAAACCCCAATACCCGAATGTTTATGAAAAGGGGGCGCTCATTGCCATGTGCCTCGATATCGTGATCCGCGAGAAAACCCAGGGCCAGCGCGGCCTGCTTTGGCTCATGGGTGAATTGTCCCAAAAATACGGCCCGCAAAAGCCGTTCGACGATGCCGAACTGATTCCGGTCATCACACAGATAGCCGGTCCGGAAGCGGGTGCGTTTCTGGACAAACACGTGGTCATGGGCGAACCAATCCGTTATGAGGATTTCGTCGGCAAGGTAGGTCTCAAAAAGCAGACCATTCCCTTCCCCGAGCCGATCGTCTTTCTGCGCAACGACGTCATTTACATTAAGCCCGACGCCTCGCGCACCCACGTACTCGCACACGCGCCCGACAATCAGAATGAGTTCTACAAAAGCCTGGGAATACAGGATAACGACATTTTCGTGGAGTTTAACGGAATACCGGTTGACCCGAAAAACCTGATGGCCCTTGTTTACCTCGGCTACGACCTCGACGAAGGCAGTCCGATCACCGTTAAAGTGAACCGCAACGGCCAGGATATGGAACTGAAAGGTACCGTAAAACTCAACTACAAAGACGGCGACGGCTTCCGGTTCGGCGACGATTCAAAAAAGGCACTGAATGAGGCCTGGTTGAAAAACTAAGCAATTATTTTCTTCTTAACCCGTGTGCACGTGACGTTACAGGAGCTCGATGTATCCTTCCGTCCCGTGCACACGTATTTTTTGCCCGTCGGTGATGAGCCGGGTCGCATGATCGACACCCACCACAGCCGGCAGGCCATATTCCCGGGCGATCACCGCCCCATGGGTCATTAATCCGCCCACTTCCGTCACCAGCCCTTTAATAGCCACAAACAGCGGCGTCCAGCTGGGGTCCGTGAATGCGGTTACCAGGATATCGCCTGGTTCCAGGTCAGCATCCTCCATTTTCAGTACCACGCGTGCCCGTCCCTCGATCACGCCCGCGGACACGCCCAGGCCTGCGATGGCGCCCTCCGGCAGATTCTCATGGCTATGCTTTCCGGTCACTACTTCGCCATCGGACGTCATCACACGCGGCGGCGTGAGCTTTTCGAAGCGGGCGTAGGCTTCTTTGCGCTGGTCAATAATAGCGTAGTCTGCTTTCCGGGAAAGGATCACCCCGCGTATTTCTTCAAATTCCAGATAATAGATATCCTCCTTCTCACGGAGCACATGGGCTTCCACGAGCCGGGCAGCTTCCTCCATTAATGCCCTTTTATATACGAAATACCTGTTTACGATGGCATATTTGGGATATTCGCGGTAACCGGCCAGGCTGCGCATCAACCGGATCATACGCTGGGTCTCCTCCGCCTTTTGCTCACCGTCAGGCAATTCCCGCAAGCGGCTCAGCAGCTCCGCTTCTTTCCTGGCGGCCTCCTGTTGGCCTTGTTCAAATTTCCGTTTTCCGGCACTGGGCTCCTGGTTCCTGATATTACTCAGGATCAGCGGAACCAGAATGGAGGGCTTTTCGCTCCAACGCGTCCTGGTGATATCGATCTCGCCCGCGCAACGCATGCCGTATCGCGACAGAAATGCATTGATCGCGGCCACTGCCTCCGTACCGCCATGCAGCGCCCGCATCCCGTCCATGAAGTTATCGTCATTCGCCCCCTGCAGGTAGCTGACAACCTCCGGATACGGCCTGATCGCGTCAGCTACATCCAGCAATGCCAGACCCATTTCGGAAGTAACATTGTGCGGGACCGATTGCGAAAGCGTATCCGCCACGTTTTTCTCCCCAAGCCACTCGCTCATTTTTTCATTAATCCAAAGGGCGGCATTCATCGCCGTCACGATCACTCCAAAGCTCTGCGGGTCGGCCTGGCTCTTCCTTTGCTGGAAATCGTCCAGGATAAAATCGATCAGGTCGGTCCCCGACCGGGTACGAATATTTTCCGCTAATGCCGCTATCGCCGCCTCACTCCGACGTATCAGTTCCTGCACAATGGACGGATCGTAGTTGTTAAGCGCAAAAAAATCGTGTGACGGCGGCCCCTGAGCCGGTTCGCCGGCGGAAGGTTCATTTATCTTAATGTCCAGGAAATCCCCGCGTTCCAGAATTTCCATTACCGCTTTCCGCACCAGCGGGTCCGATTTTCCCAGCACATCCAGCACCACTTTCCTTCCCATAGGAGAAACCAGGTCCTGGGCTACATCCACAAAAATTCTTCCGCCGGCAACCGCCATTTTCCGGGGCGACGTCAACAGCCACGTCGACAAACCCAACGGCTTCATCGCGTCGGTCATCATTTGCTGATGGCCTACCGACACGCAAAGATGGTTTTGCCCGTCGTTCGCTTCGGGAATGGGGTACAAAGTCGTAATCGGCCGGCTTTGTACAATGTAAAATGTGCTATTGGTCAGGCACCATTCAATATCCTGCGGGCTTCCAAAATGCGCTTCGATCCGCCTGCCCAGGTGTTCGAGCTGCAAAATCTGATCGTCCGTGAGCGTTTGTAGCCTTTGTTGTTCCGGCCCGAGTTCCTCCTCGCGAGTACCGCCTGCCAGTGACGCGTAAATCGCCATTTTCTTGACCGCCACCTTCTTTTCGATGATCTCGCCTCCACGTACTTTATAAATATCCGCATTCACAAGGCCGGAAACCAGCGCTTCGCCAAGCCCGAAACTGGCATCGATGGAAACGACCTTCCGATTCGAACTCACCGGGTCCGCTGTAAACAGAATGCCCGATGCCTCGGAAAAAACCATCCGCTGAACCACGACTGCCAGGCTCACTTTGCGGTGATCGAAGCCGTTTTGAATCCGGTAAATAATCGCTCTGTCCGTAAACAGCGATGCCCAGCATTTGCTGACATGCTCCAAAATGGCTTTTGACCCAATCACGTTCAGGTACGTATCCTGCTGGCCGGCAAACGAGGCACTCGGCAAATCCTCCGCAGTCGCGCTCGACCGGACGGCATAGGCATGTTCTTCGCCAAACTTCGCGACATGACGAATGATTTCTTCCCGAACCGTCTCCGGGACCACCGCCCCCTCGATCGCTCTACGGATTTCCCGCCCCAACGCCGCTATTTCATGGCTATCCCTAACCGTTACGCACGCCAGCCTTTCCAGCAAGTTCGCTATTTCCGCACCGCCGGTGACCTCTCTGAATGCCTCGGTAGTAATGCAAAACCCGGCAGGCACGTCCATGCCGCCTATCCGCGCAAGTTCGCCCAGGTTCGCACCTTTCCCTCCGGCCAGCGCAATATGCGTGCCGCCGACTTCCTGAAAATCCAGTGTGTAAATGCTCATTTTTATGATTGTTTAGCGTTGAGTTGGCCGGTTGTTTCGTTCATTACCTCGATTGCCTTCAAAAAGTAGGCTTCAATCACAGCAAGCTCCTGCTCTGAAAACGAAGCCATTACCTGCTCCGACTTGCTGCGAAACGTCCTGTAAAGCGGCTCGAATACAGCCATGATTTTCTCCGTATTAGGCTCCACGATCACCTTCCGTCGATCTCCCCCAAACTGTCTTTTAACCAGATCTTTTTGTTCAAACCGGTCGATCAGCCCCGTCACGGCGCCGGTGGTGAGACCTGTTAGCGCCGAGAGCTCCCCGGCGGTCATTTCCCCTTTCTGAATGATAAATCCCAGGTACTTGTGATCGGTACCCGAAAGACCTGCCTTCCGCCCAATGGCTTCATGCATCTGAATAGAGTCGAATGCGTATTGCTGGCTGAGTTTTCGCAACCGGTCGAGCGTTTCCTGATTCATATTTATCTTTGTCTCTAAATATCTTAGTTACAAAGATAATT
>DATMSL010000093.1:0-12822 GCA_035565435.1 Dyadobacter sp.
GAACAACCTCCTTTTCAGCGGAAGATTTTTGAAATATTCGGCGCTTCGGTTACCATAGACAAACCAGCATTCCGGGTTTTCCTCAAATAGCTGCACCATCTCGACGATCGGGTCTGTGCCGAAAGGGAAATCGATGTCGGTATAAACGATGATATCGCCTTCAGCCCGGAGCGTGCCTTT
Source organism: Dyadobacter sp. (assembly GCA_035565435.1). Taxonomy (GTDB): domain Bacteria; phylum Bacteroidota; class Bacteroidia; order Cytophagales; family Spirosomataceae; genus Dyadobacter. The sequence continues at coordinate 181 of DATMSL010000093.1, forward strand.
CCGGATCGCGGAGCCTTTGCCCTCATTGACGGCATTGTCGAGGAAGATAACATTCGGAACGCAGCTTAATGTGGCAACATCGGTCCGGTCGAGGCGGGTGGAGCCGTCGTTGGAAATAATATACTGCACGACCTTATCCGGCAACTTCGCATTCAACTCCCGGATATGGGTTTCCAGCGTCCCGCACCAGCCTGGCAAGGGATTGTAGCAGGGCAGCACGACGCTGATACCCGCCTGATTTTCAGTTTTCATGTCGATGAAGTAGTAATTGTGTTTGTAAAACCACCCACACGAGCACACAAGGGATCACCTTGATCAGATAAGGCTCGAAAAAGCTGCGGCGCAGGGAAGGCGGGTAAATATCGGTAGGTGCCAGAATACAGAATACGAATACCAGAACCAGTAGTATTTTAGACCACGGTGCCAGCCGTTCCCGGTTGACAATGTGGAAGAGCACTACGCCCGGAATGGCGATCACATAAGTCGGCGATTCGGCCGCGTGGTTGAACACGATCACCCAGAGCGAAGCATAGGCAAACAAAAGCAGCCGCTCTTCCAGCGTGAGATATTGTTTTCTGAAAAAACACAACAGCCAGGTAATGCCGAACAACACCACGCCCACCAGCTGCACTTTGGTCACATCGTCAGGCGAAAATGCCGGAATCCACACTTTCAGCAAGCCCATAATCGAGAATCCGTAATTCACTGCGTGGTCGGCGACCAGGATGCCGTACCAGTCTTTATAAATCTGCACGAAATGACCGACGCCCGTCACAGGCAGCGGCAAGAGCGCCAATATCAGCGCCCAAAGCACCGAATAACCAATAAACTGCCCCTTACGCGGGTAAAACAGGAACATGCCGGCGTAAATCAATCCATACCCTTTAATACAGAAAGCCAGTAACGGAAACAATGCGGCCCAGCGGGTTTTGCCGTTTTCGAGAAAAGTAAAAGTAAGAAGGCCCAGCGCCGCAATGAGCGGGTTGGTTTGCTGGCCATGCAACGATGTCACCAGCTCAAACAGGATGAACCACCAGAAGAACACTTTCTTATCATAATCGAGCGGCAGGCTGCGGATGGCGTAGAAAAGCGCCAGCGAACAGCATATAAGCCAGAGGACAAGGCTGACCGGCAACGGCAGCAATGAAAAAGGTGCGAAAAAGATACAAAAGGTGGGATTGTAGAGGAACAGATCGAAATACTCGCCGGGGTATTCCAGGTGCAGGTTCTGATGCCTGGCCAAGTGGCCGAGCGCCGCCCTGAAAATCTGAAAATTATTATATTTCAACGGCCCGCCTGCATAATGCTGAATGCCGATAATCACGCTCAGCAGCACGTAAACAGCCAAAACAACCTTCTCACGCGAGAAGAACTCCAATACTCTTTTCATTACTCAAACGAACTTGTTAGGGATGGGTTTTGATCCAAAGATAGAGCGCGGCGGATCAACGAAAAACGGGAAATCACCATCTCGACACATTTTAATTTTTTCCTAATATCCTATAATCATGGCCTGCCGGCAGAGGCGGCAATCCTGGACATGACGCGAAAAAATGCGCAACGGTTGTAACCGATAGTGAGATTTTGCAACGCCCGCAGACGAACAGGCGGTTGTTCGGAAGTGAACATGGCAGGATACGAATCCCGCATTTGCAGCATTTCCGCGCAATGGCACCATATTTGCCATTGTAACGAGGTCGGTTTACAGATTTCCCTTAACAGCGTATGGTCAAAAGTTACTTTAAGATTGCTTTCAGAAATTTCCAGAAGAACAAAGTCTATTCGCTGATCAATGTATCGGGGCTCGCGCTCGCACTGACCGTTACTATACTCATTTCCCTATGGGTCTGGGACGAGTGGAACTATAACAAAGGAAGTGAAAACTACCAGCGCGTGGGGCGCGTGATGGCACATGTCTCTCAAAACGGCCAGGTCATCAGCTCGCCCAATTTACCTTTTCCACTCGCCGCCGAGCTCCGGGAGAACTTCTCTGCCGATTTCGAGCACGTAGCCGTATCCTGGGATACAGAAGACTATTCTCTGGTTTCGAACGGGAACAAGTTCCGCAAGAAAGGCCGGTTTATCGAGCCCGACGGCGCTAAAATCCTGTCGCCTAGAATGGTGAGCGGGAGCCTAGCCGAACTCTCCGGTCCGGCCCAAATATTGTTATCGGAATCAGCCGCAGCCTCGATATTTGGCTCAGCACGGCCGATCGGGCAGCTTGTGAAAATAGATAATGAACTGGATGCGACGGTGGCCGGGATCTATAAGGATTTCCCCAAAAACTCTGATTACTACAATTTGTCGTTCATCGCGCCCTGGAAACTGTTCGCCTCTGCACGCAGGAGGCAGTGGGTCGACAAGCTCAAAGACAATTGGAATGTCAACACATTTGAAATACTCGTCCAAACAAGCAAAAACACCACCGTTGAAACAGCCTCCGAAAAAATAAAACAAGTATTGAACGGGCATTTAATCAATCCGGCCGGTTCGTCGTCCGTCATTTCGCTGCACCCGATGAGCAGATGGCATTTGCATGCTTCCTGGGAAAATGGGGTGAATACCGGAGGGCACATTTACTATGTCAGGCTGTTCTCGGCGATCGCCGCTTTTGTGTTACTGCTCGCATGTATCAACTTTATGAACCTGAGTACAGCCCGCTCTGAGCAACGGGCCAAAGAAATTGGTGTCAGAAAGGCCGTAGGATCCAAGCGCGGTCAACTCATTTTTCAGTTCATTTTTGAGTCGCTCACCGTCGTGGTTCTATCGTTTTTGATAGCATTACTGCTGGTTGAGATAGCATTACCCCAATTCAATGCGATTACCTACAAGCAGATCACATTCGTATCCCCTGGCGGAGTGGCATTCAACCCCTATTTCCTGCTGACTGGTCTCGCCTTTTGCGTGCTGGTTAGCATCATCGCTGGCAGTTATCCCGCGCTTTTTCTTTCTTCGTTCAAACCGGTCAAAGTACTAAAGTCCGGCGTGGCTGGCGTCGGCAGACTTTCGTCCCGGCCCAGAAAAGTGCTCGTAGTACTCCAATTCACCATCTCGATTTCGCTCATTGTCGCCGCGGCAGGCATTTTCCGGCAAATGCAATTCGGGCAAGACAGATCCATAGGCTACGATAGTGACGGGTTACTCTACGTAAAAATCCCACCGGGAAGTCCGGGCCTGGCGGCCCTGAAAGACGAGTTGCTTCAATCCGGTATCGTGTCGTCCGTTGCCCAATCCTCCGGTCCCGTCACCGATGTACTTTCTAATGCGGGCGGCTTTACCTGGCAAGGCAAGTCCCCGGGGCATCGCGAGGAATTTGCCGTCATTGCGGCATCGCATCAGTATGGCAAGACGGTCGGCTGGCAGATTGTGCAGGGACGTGACTTTTCAGAGGCTTTCGTTTCCGATTCATCCGCCATCATCATCAATCAGTCGGCGGCGAAATACATGGGGCTCGATAATCCGGTTGGGCAGACCGTCAGATGGAAAGACGGGACTTTTAATGATTCGGAATATCATATTGTAGGCGTGATACGGAACATGGTCATGCAATCTCCCTATGAACCGGTGAAGCAGGCTATTTATTTCATGACTTATGCGCCTAATTATTTGTATATCAAACTAAAACCCGGAAGAAATAAAGAAAACGTTCCGTCGAAACTGAGCGCGTTATTCGATAAACATCTGCCCGGCCATGTATTTGATTTTCAATTTGCGTATCAACAGTATGATTTGAAATTTGAAAACGAACGCCGCATTGGCAAACTGACGCTCCTGTTCGCAGCCATAGCTATTTTCACTTCCTGCCTCGGATTGTTCGGCCTGGCAGCGTTCACTGCCGAACAGCGGCGAAGCGAGATTGGCATACGAAAGGTATTGGGCGCTTCCGTTGCCGGTGTATGGAGATTGATTGCGAAAGACTTTCTGCTCCTAACCGTTGTCGCTGCCGCCGTAGCCATTCCGGTAAGCTATTATTTGCTGACCCAAATGCTGGAAAAGTATCATTATCGATCGACGATCCCCTGGTGGATCTTTGGCGGGTCAGCGGCCCTGGGGGTTTTATTCTCGATGCTAACCGTGAGTTATCAGGCCATAAAAGCCGCATTGACAGATCCTGCAAAAATACTCCGTTCGGAATAACGGGTAACGGCAAATCTCGTATTTTCGGGTATCGCAAATAACGAATGCCTATGTATGGAGATATCCTGAGAGCCACGGGAACCTACCAGGACAGCGAAATTGAACTCTTTGAGAAGGAGATTAGATTACGCGAGGTCGGGAAACACGAATTGCTGCTCCGAAAAGGTCAAGTTGCAAGAACAGTCTGTTACCTGGTGGAAGGCGCTGTCCGGCAATACGACATCCTATCCGAATCGGAATATAACGTGATCGATCTCCATCTTGCCGGCGAGTGGTTCTTCAATCATGAAAGCCTGGTCGGCCAACGTCCTTCCAGGTTCTTCATTGAAACGTACACAGATTGCCGGTTCATCGAAATCGACCTGGAAACAATTCATTATCTAACCGGCAAGTCACTCGCATTTTTACAACTCCACAAGATTTTGGAAGGTGCTTTTCAAAGGATGCAGTTTTTCGATCAATCCATGACACCGGTGGAGAAGTATCGGCACCTGCTCGACAACCGCCCGAAGCTAATCCAGACATTTCCGCTCAAAATCATCGCGTCATATCTTAAAATTACACCTGAAACCCTCAGCAGAGCCAGGAATGGAGTAGCGAACGGTACTATTTCTTGATTTCGATCAAGATGAGTACTCGTACCAATGTCCTAATTTTGGCTGAAAATATGGCATATCGTATGGAACATAAAGCACTGTCAATCCGCCCGTTCATCGGGGCCACCGATTTCGAAGTCTCCCGGGCTTTTTACCGTGACCTGGGTTTTCAGGAAGTCGTACTGACACCGGTAATGTCGCTTCTCAAAACCGGTGATTACGGTTTTTATCTGCAAAATGCATTCAACAAAGATTGGATCGACAATACGATGGTCTTTCTGGAAGTGGAGAATGTCCAAACTTTCTGGGACGACCTTGTAAAGCTCGACCTTCCTGCGAAATACAAAAATGTACGCCTGACCCCAATCCGGGTCGACCATTGGGGCCGCGAATGCTTCGTTCACGATCCGTCAGGGATATTGTGGCATTTCGGGGAGTTTTTCAAGAAATAACAGCCATCCCGGAGCCAGTGTTAACACTAATTCCGGGATGGCTCGGGTTACTTTTAAATCAGCGCGGTCTATCGCAAAATCACCGACCCGTATGCCGGGATTTTGAGCGCCCTGCCACTTATTTCAGTCTTTTCAGAAGACCCGAACAGTAGTTTCCTACCCGAAGCGGATGCAGGCAGCTCTACGGTCTTTTCCGTGCCGCTCATATTGTGCACGATCAGCAAGTCTCCGCTTGTGTGCGTGCGCGTGAATGCGATGATGTGCTCCTGCTGGATACCCGCGTCACCCAGGTTCACCGGCGCGACCTGGCGCAACGCAGGATATTCGTGGCGTAGTTTGAGCAGCTTTTTGTAATGATTATAAATGGATGAAGGATCCTTCATCTGAGCTTCCAGATTGCGCACCTTGTCGTCGGTGGAGTACGACGGTTTCATCCAGTGGGTACGCAGCTTGTCTTCTGCCGGAGCCTTCCATAAAAACGGTTCGCGGATATTCTCGTCCGGCTTGTTGCCAAGCATACCTATTTCCTCGCCATAGTACAGGTATGGTTCACCCGGCAAGGTGAGCAGCAGGCTTGCGGCGAGCTTCATTTTGGGAATATCGCCATTCACGGTGGTACCGATGCGGACGTGGTCGTGGTTGTTGTTGAAAACAGCATCGATGAAATCGGGATTGGCCGCTTTGTAGACCGCGTGCGTTTGCTGCAATTGTCCGATCAGGTCGATGGATTGCCCGCTTTTGAGCATTTGGTGAATAGCAAGCGCCGCGTCGATGTTGAAATTGGCAGGCAGGCCTTTGAAATACGGCGCCACTTTCTCCGGCGTCGACCAAACCTCCCCTACCAGATACGCATCCGGCTTGATACTTCTGACTTTTTCACGGAACTCGATCCAGAATGCGTGGCTTTTTTCAGCTTCCCAATCGGGATAAATGTGTTTGGCGGCATCGAGGCGAAACCCGTCCACACCCACTTCGTTGAGCCAGAAAGCGGCCACCGCATAAATCTCCTCCCGCACTTTGGGATTGTCGAAGTTGAGATCGGGCATACCGCTCCAGAAGAGGCCATAGTACTTCTCATCCCCGCCCTCTTTCACCGCATGCCAGGGATTCACCTCCCACGAATCACCCGATTTCTCGCGCGTAGCGATACCCATTGAATCGATCGCTTTTTGCGGGAGCCACACATAATAGTCGCGGTAGGGATTCTGCTTTCCCTGCCGTGCCTGCTGGAACCAGGGATGCTGGTCGCTGGTGTGGTTCACCACCAGGTCCTTGATGATTCGGATGCCCCGCTTATGCGCTTCCGACAGCAGCCTTTTGAAATCAGCCATTGTACCATATTCGGGATCGATCTGCCGGTAATCCGTCACATCATATTTGTGATAGGTCGGCGATTTACAAATGGGTGTGAGCCACAGCGCATCCACGCCCAGGTCTTTCAGGTAATCCAGCCTGGAAGTGATCCCGTTGATATCCCCTATTCCATCGCCATTCGAATCGGCGAACGAGCGGACGAATATTTCGTAGCAAACAGCGGGAGGATTGGGTTGCTGCGCCTGTGCCGCGGCTCCTGCGAGGAGCCACAGCACGGTCAAACAGCATCTTTTAACCTGCTTAAAATCCATGAGTTATTTCTTCGTGATAGAATAAGTATAGTTACCCGCATTGCTCAGGTTGAGGCTGATGATGTAGGTACCAGCCGCATCGACTTTGATATTCCCGTTGTCGAGCGTGTCGGGTACGCCGTCGGCATTGCCGTCGCCATATGCCAGGGTCCAATCGTCATTCGCCCGGAACTTGACTTCGCCCTGGGCAAGTGCCACCTCTGCTGTCCAGGCGCCGCTTTTCGGGTCGTACGTCAGGTCCTGATCCTTGTCCCAGCCGCCTTTGGTCGCCGAGCCGAGTACGCCCCATATGGTTTTAAGCGACGACCAGGTGCTATTGTTCAGATCCGCTTTGAGCAGGTAGTAGCCCGCGCCTTTCTGCGTCAGGTTGCCACTGGTACCCAGCTTGCCGGGGCCTCCGCTGCCGTAGTCGCCCTCGTTCCAGTTGGGGGCATTGGTAAATTTAAACTCGGTTGTTTCATCGGGAAAGTACACATAACCCTCGAATCTCTTATCGTCTTTCACCGAAACCAGCTTCGGTGCCTTATCCGGCGCCCAGCCCTGGTGGCTGCCCGGAACGTAAATCGCCGGATATACGATCACCACAAAATACGGCTTCACCGACAATCCCTGTATTGCCGAGACCGTATTCATACGCTCGGCGGAGGTTCCCAGCGACGATATGACCCGCGCCTCCACATCCGCGGCTTGCCCGGCCGTGAGTTTGAGTTTATTGATCATCAGCCCGTTGAGTTCGCTCGTAGTAAACCCCTTTTTCAACGCACTGCCGGCGTTGATCTCCACCGGCTTCTGAAAATTATTACCCTTCTTATCCAGCTGAATGGTGTAGCTGATCACACTCGCAAAACCGTAGTCTACGGGCGTCCAGGAGAAAACGACAGCCTCCTTTTCGGCATTGGCGCTGTTCAGTTCCAGTACCGGCTGGTTCACCGAAAGCACGGCCGCGGTACCGGGCGTTGCAATGGTTTTGATTTCGTCTTTTTCACAGGCCGTCATCACGGCCATGGCCATTAGTGAGGCAAAAACTGATATGCTGCGGTATTTTTTCATGGGTTCTGTTGGAGGTTAGGGTTGGCGATGAGGTCTGTGGCAGGGATCGGGAACAAGTTGAAACTCTCGGAAACCCCTCTCCCGTCTTTTACTCCCCCCTTCCACGGCCAGAGGTAGCTGCCGGAAGTGAGCAAACCGTACCGTACCAGGTCGGTGCGACGATGGGCCTCCCAGTAAAATTCCCGGCCGCGCTCGTCGAGCACGTCGTTGAGGGTAATAGCCGTCACATTGCCGCTCGCATTGCCGTAAGCCCGCTCGCGAAGTTTATTGAAATAGGCGATAGCAGTCGCTTCGTTACCGCCCGTTCCGCCGCGCTTCACGGCTTCCGCGTAGGTCAGGTACATTTCGGCCAGGCGGAAAAGCGGAAAATCGACGGACGAAAACGAGTTGCCCGAGGACGGCACAATCGCGCCTGCCCGGGTAACATTCCGGAATTTGGTGATCGCGAGGCCGTCGGTGAAAACGGAAGGATCCTCCATTTCGATCTTCTGCCCGAAAAACATCGCGCGCTTGTCTTTCTTGCCGCTGTAATCGCCGAAGCGCAACGGAAGGTTTTTGGTGGCGCGGTTACCGCCCCAGCCGCCATTCGGAATGCCGAACGACGCCGGGTTCATCGCCGCATTGATGCCCGCATTGATGATGAATGTCGTACCGCCGTTGTTCTGGGTTTTGATGCCGTCGTAATTGATGGATAACAGCACTTCCGGATTATCGACGTCATTATCGCCCAGGAAGAGGTGCTTGTACTCCGGCATCAGCGAGTAACCCGATTTGATCACCTTTTCGGAATAGGTGATCGCGTCGTTGTAACGCCCCTGGCCTTTGCCCAGGTACACCTCTGCATTCAGGTACAGCCGCGCCAGCAATGCCCAGGACGCGGCTTTGTCCACGCGGCCATATTCGTTTTTACGGGGTTCTGCCAGCGCGGCTTCCGCTGCTTTGAGCTCCGATTCTACATAGGCAAACAGGTCGGCGCGTTTGATTTGCGGCGGTATGTATTTTCCAATGGGGTCTTTCTCGGTCACAAAGGGAGGATTTCCGAAAAGGTCCATCAATACCCAATACTGGAATGCCCTCAAAAACTGCGCTTCGGCACGATAACGACGAATTTCCTCCGCATCCTGCCCGCCAATGCCGCGACCGGCCAGCTTCTCGTCCGACGACTCGCGGATAAACTCGTTGCAAACCGTCACATGAAACAAGCTCCGGTTATAAAGCGCGCTCAGCAATACATTGCCGGCAGTCCAGTTCAGGTTATGGAAATCGGGAATGCCCGGATCGTTCCATACGCAAGCCGCTTCGTCGGTCGTAAGCTCCTGGGCGTTCCAGAAGAGCCTCAGAAAATCGGCCTGGCCGGGGTCGATACCCGCCAGGTCCGACGCATTGATACCGTTATTACCGGCAAGCGCAAAGCTCCCGTACACCTTAGCCAGCACCTGCTTGTAATCTGCGGGCGTCTTGTAGGCGATATCCGCCGTGATAGAGTTCGTCGGCGAGAGGTCCAGGTCTTTCGTGCAGGAAACGGCCCCGCCGGCTACCAGCGCCGAGTATAGCAATGTTTTATATAAGAATTTCATAATCAATATAATTAGCGATTAAAAGTCCAGGTTCAGGCCCAACACGAACGTTCTCGGCCGCGGGTACAGGTTGTAATCGATACCACCGTTGATTTCGGGATCGAGGCCCTTGTATCGGGTTACCACAAACACATTCTGGCAGGTCGCATTGATCCGCAGGTTCATCCGGTTGCCCAGCACGCGGCCCGCGTTGTAGCCGATGCCCACGTTGTCCATGCGCAGGAAAGACGCATTCTGGACATAGTAATCCGATTGATACCGGTTGTTGAAGAAGTTGGTATTGTAAATGTCCGTGGTACTGTTGCCGAGGATGTTGTTCGGGTTCAGGATGTTCCTTCTCACACCGAAGTTCGAGGCCACGTTGTTGTACATGTAATTTCCGATGTTGGCGCGCAGAATAGTGCTCAGGCTCCATTTATCGTAAGTAAGCTGCGTATTAAAGCCCAGCATAACCTTCGGGAAAGGTGATTTGTAGCGGTACTGGTCCTTCTGGTTGATCACCCCGTCGCCGTTCAAATCTGCATAAACATCTTCCAGCGGTTTGCCGTCCTGATCGTAGACCTGCTTGAAAACGTAGTAGGAAAAGGTATTATAGTTCACCGAATGTATCTGAATGCTCTGACCGGTACCTCCGGTGATACCGCCGGTTTGGTTGCCCGCAAATTCCGGATCGCTCACGGCCGTCAGGTTGGTGATCTTGTTGTTGTTATAGGTAACATTGAACCCCGCATTCCAGCTCAGTTTTCCGGTAGCGATCGGCGTGCCGTTCACTGCAAACTCGACACCCTTGTTCTCGATATTGCCCACATTGGTCAGGATCTGGTTGCTGAAATTCGAGCCGATAGGGATAGGCACGGTGTTCAACAGATTTTTGGTTTTTTTGTAATAAACATCCAGACTACCCGACAAGCGGTTGTTGAAGAACCCGAAATCCAGTCCCGCATTGGCTGTCGCCGTCTGCTCCCATTTGATATTCTGGTCATACGCAGCCGGGGCGGTCATGTTGTAGAAAGTGTTTCCGAACTGGTACTGCGAAGCATTGGAGCTCACCGAGTAGATACCCAGGTACGAATAGTTGGCGATCCCGTCCTGGTTACCGGTGATCCCGTAGCTGAGCCGGAGTTTGAGGTCGCTCATTGCGCTCACAGGTTTCATAAAATTCTCCCGGTTGATGCGCCAGGTCAATGCTACCGATGGGAATACCCCCCAACGGTTTTCAGGCGAGAAGCGCGACGAACCGTCCGTCCGGATCGAGCCTGCGAGAATGTACTTGTCGTCGAACGTGTAAATCAGCCTTCCGTAGTACGAAATGAGCGTATTTTCAGGGATATCGTATGCAAATTTCGGCTGCGAGCCTTCCACAATCTCGCCGCTGGCGCTGAAATTGGGATAGAAGTAATTTTTAGTCGCATTGTTGTAGTAACCATAACCGGCCGTGGCGCTTACGTTACTTTTAATACTTTTGAGATCCTTCGCATAGCTGAGGTAAAACTCGGCGACCTTGTTGTTTACCTTTTGCAAATACTTGTTATTCTGGCCTTTGGTCGTGAAATTCTGCGCGGCATATTCCGGCACGAAGGTCGTTCCGCTGCCTTTTGAAATGTCGTAGCCCAGGTTCAGGTTCGCGTGCAGGTCGGGCAGGAAGTGGAATTTGTAATCGAATTGAGCATTTCCGAAGCTGCGGTTGACGGTACCGTTATTGTCCTGCTGGCGGATCAGCGCCACGGGGTTTCTTGGTGCATTCGGATTGAGCGTCGCTTTGCCAGCGTCGTCTTTCGTTACCCATTCGAAATAACCGCCGAACGGACTCGATTCGTCCATGACTGCCTGAGTGGGATCAAACTGCACCGCATTGATGATCGCACCCTGATTCGCAAAATGCGACTTCGTTTGCGCCCCTTTCAGGTTCAGGTCGATTTTAAGGTGTTTGTTGAAGAAGCGCGGGCTGATATTGATCGAAGCCGACGGGCGCTGCATTTTGTCGGTGATCAGGATCCCGTTTTGCATCAAATAACCCAGCGAAACCCGGTAAGGCATGCTTTTCAATGCCCCCGAAATACTCAGGTTGTTATCGGTACTGATGCCCGTACGGTAAATTTCATCCTGCCAGTCGGTTTTGGCCGAACCTAGCAATGCCTTCTGAGCGTCGGTGCCGTTCGCTTCCACGTAAGCCCTGAACTCGTCGGCACTGAGGGCGTCCACCGTTTTAATGATTTTTGAAACGGCCAGTTGCGTATTGAAATTGATCACCGGCGTGCCGCTCTGGCCTTTTTTGGTGGTGATCAGGATAACGCCGTTGGATGCACGCGAGCCGTAAATGGCCGTTGCCGAGGCATCTTTGAGTACCGTAAAAGTTTCAATGTCGTTCGGATTAATGAGGCTGAGCGGGTTCGGTGCACCGCTGAGGCTGCTTCCGCTCAATGGAACGCCGTCGATGACGATCAGCGGGTCGTTGCTCGCATTCAGCGATGCACCTCCGCGGATGCGGATCGTGCTGCCCGAGCCGGGCTGTCCGTTGTTGGACGTGATCGATACCCCCGCTACCTTTCCCACGATCAGCTGCTCAGGGCTCTGGATATTACCTTGCTGAAAATCTTTGGACGAAATGCTGGTGATCGAGCCCGTAAGCTCCTGTTTTTTCTGCGTGCCATACCCAATCACGACCACCTCCGACAGTTCCTTCGTGTTATCGGCCAACGTGACATTAATGACCGATTCGGTTCCGACAGCCACTTCCTTCACCAGCTTGCCCACAAAGCTGAATACAAGCGTAGCGTTAGCCGGCACATTGGAGAGGGAATACTTGCCTGTTTCGTCGGTCTGGGTACCGAGCGCGCTGTTCTTGACCACGACCGTCACACCGGGTAGCACCGAGCCGTCATGCTCGTCGGTCACTTTTCCGCTAACCGTGCCTTGCGCCATGAGCGCGACGTTCCCGAGCAGAAGCAGAAGGGCAAAACAGACTGTCTTTTGATAAAGCTGTTTCATCGTAAAGGGATAAAATGTGATTGATTGCTTTCGAACACTTCGAGATGCCAATCGGATTAATCCAATTATTTATCGAAATATTTCCTGGCAAAACTATCCCCTTTAGGATCCGCAGTCGTTCCACTTCCCGTTTTCAGCGCTTTTTTTGAATACAGGACTTTAATTCATCATAAATAGTTTATTTACAGCAAATTAAACACATTACTATGAGCTCCAC
>DATMSL010000094.1:0-3608 GCA_035565435.1 Dyadobacter sp.
GTTTCTGCTCGACCAGACAGATTCATTCAAAAAGATATGGTTCCCCTCTCACTATGTGTTTTTCGTCCCACAATCAAACGGCCATTTTTTCATATGGCAGAAAAACGGAGTTATTGACTTCTACGCCAATTGGAAGAAACAGAAAAGCCACGTCACACGGATAAGCTGGCCGAGAGGTATTTTCAGAATCGGGACCAGTTTGTACAACGACGACCAGACTGGCAATATCGAACTGCTGGCACCCGGCACCCGCACAGGTGTTTCGCCCGGGAAAATCAGATTAACGGCCTCATGTCCGCACGATCCGGGGCTGGATCTGACCAAACCGTACCTGGTTTATGCCCAGGATCTGTCGATGAACGCATTCATTTACCAGGATAATAAATTGTTCATGCTTTCGGAGAAGCGCGCGGGAGACATTCAAACCAGGCTTTTGCTCGCCGACTTCGATTTTCAGAAGAATAATGTAGCTTCTGTATTCTTTGACGAAAAACATCGAAGGCTCTTCCTCGGGACGCTCAGTAACGGGCTATTTATCTTTGATTTCCATCCATTCGAAACCCTGACGGTCGGCAGTAATGAACGGGAAGCAAATGTCTATTATGCGCAGACGGCGTTCTCGGATAGCACCGTAGTCACACCGTCCTTTAATGTACTGGGCAAAAGCACGGCAGGCAAAACGGTCGCATTCCAACTCGCCCGGCCGACCGGGCTTACGATGAATAAGCGGACTACACTTACAGACAGGAATGGCGACATTTGGTGCGTAAGCAACGATATGCTTTACCTCCTCGACGCAAAAGGCCGCAAGTTGAAAAGGCAATGGAATGCTGGCGGCGAAATATCACATATCTATGAAGACCAAACCGGAAGAATCTGGCTAGGCACCCGATTCGTTGGTTTACGCTACATTGATCCCAACGAAAAAGGCATGCCGGTACGCCTGTTCACACCCAAAATCCTGCGCATTACCTACATGCTGCAAGAAGGTCCGGAAACGCTCTGGGTCGGTGCAGACACCGGATTGTTCCGGGTTAACCTGAGTCGGAAGACTTATTCACCGATACCACACACCGAGAACATTTTCGTAAAGAGCCTCTACATTCCGCACCAGGGAGAGCTCTGGTTTGCTACCCGTGACCATGGCCTTTGCCTTTACCGAAACGGCAAACTCACGAGGTTTCCTGTGGATAAGAACCACTTTATGGCCTCAGGGCATTGCGTTGTTCTAGATAAGAACGACTACTTCTGGATGCCCACGGACAATGGACTATTCCGGATTCTCCGCAAGGATTTGCTTGATTATACCACTCACCGCGACAGCACCCGGCTGTACTACCACCGCTACATCAAGCGGGATGGTTTTCGGATCGACGAATTCAACGGTGGTTGCCAACCCTGCGCGGTCCGTCTAAGCAACGGTTATGTGTCGCTGCCTTCCCTCGACGGGCTGGTATTTTTCCGACCGGAACAAACACCGGCTGATGTTCCGGATTCAAAAATTTTCATCGACCGCATTGAAAGCAACTCTCAAAATGTGCCCATGGAAGATGGTCAGGTCAAACTGCCGGCAACGGCCACCGACTTGAAGGTGTTCATTTCCTCCCCTTACCTCGGCAACCGGGAGAACCAGCAGCTTTATTACGCGGTGACGAGCGACCGGAGGGCTGAAACCCCGCAGATCTGGTTTCCGATTGAAAACGAGCAGCAATCCATTCACCTCAACAACCTGGAATCGGGTACCTATACACTAAGAATCCGTAAAAATGGGGGTTTCGGGAGCAATTCGGAGCGATTGACTTCCCTGACTGTCACCGTTCCTTATGAATGGTACGAGACCTGGCCGTTTAAAGTACTGATGGTGATTCTTGCTGCGGCGACCTTGGGGATATATTTCAAAAGCCGATTGAAAAAAGCGGATAAATTGAACAAGGTGCTCGAATCCCGCGTATCTGAAAAAACACAAAACTTACAGGACACACTGAACGTCCTCAAAATCTCAGAACAGGAGCTAATCAAACAAATACGACTTCAGATGCATTTGATAGGCTCTATCAGCCATGACATCCGCAGTCCGCTCCGGTTCATACAATATACCTCATCGCAAATCCCCGTCTTGATTCAAAAGGGTGAATACGATTTAGCGGAAAACATAGGCGCCAGTGTGAGTGAGTCTTCCGAGAAAATTCTACTGCTGCTGGAAAACATGCTTTCATATGTAAAATCCCAGGTTTCGGGTGGCTCCGTGGCATTCGAGGCGGTGCCTGTGCGTAAACTGGTGGATACCGTCTCTGCCATTTTCAAAGAGGCATTTACACTCCGGCAAAATACATTTGTCAACGACATCCCCGATTCGTTGATCGTCAGGTCGAACCATCAGTTGCTGAAAGTTATCCTGCACAACCTGATCGACAACGCCAACAAATTCACCTATCAGGGAGCTATTACCGTAAGTGCGCACCAGGACGACGGCATGCCCACATTGTCGGTTTCAGACACCGGCGTCAATCTTCCGGACTCCGTGCGGGACTGGTTCAACGATGGCAGCACGGCATATCCTGAATCATCAGATGGCGGACAGGGCATTAACGGCATCGGTCTGGTGATCGTCAGAGAGCTGGCCGAATTGCTGAAAGTAGAGGTCCGGGCGAATGCAGGCCCCGGCGCAGCGTTTCTGATAACGTTCGGCAAAATCGGTGAGTGATAGCCTGAAAGCAGCTGTTCCGACCTCAACGCCAGCCCACACCTACACCTACGCCCGCGTGCGAAGCGAGCGCATTGGGCAGCAGTGGCGGAGTATAGCGTAATTTGAGCATATAAATCCATTTTCGGGAAACAATGTGAAAGCGAAATCCCGCCACGCCGGATGGCGTTAGCAGCCGTTGTTTGTCCGGGTTGTAGTAGAGGCCGTTATCGTAGCGGTCGACCAGGAAACCGCCTATTCCGGCTTCAAAATAGCTTTCGACGAGATAATTGCCCGGCTGGGGAATGCATGATCTCCGTTTATAAGGATTTAATACAAAACAGTGCGTCAGAGCCGCTAAAACAGTAGGGCTGCGAAAACGCGCACTAGTAATAGCTCCCACTCCCCCCTGAACATTCCAGAATGATTTTTTGAGATAACCGAAGGCTGCTTCGGCGGTAATCGCCGCCCTGGGTGCGATACCGTATGCATCTGCTCCAAAAGCTCCGCGCATACGCGTATAGTACGGCTGCGCGGTAGCATATTGAGAACAGAAGAAGAGGATTAACAAATATCTTGATAACACGTGTAGAGGCTTTGCCTTCTAACGGTTGACATTGATCGCTAATTATGTGATATTATTAAAATAGTGAGCCCACTTTCCGGGAACACGAATTAGGTTCAATACTCCGAACCATTTGTTTTAAGCTGCGCGACGCAAAAGTCACTTTGACTGGTAGTTAGCATACAACAATTTCTTATCCGCGCCATAAGACAAATACCAATGTTCATAATTGCTATTATAAAGTTCGAAGGTATAGGCGAGATTTTCTTCATATTCATTTCTAAAACTCCGTCTGAAATTGAGAAAATTATCGAGCCCAAAACCAAAAAAATGTGATGATCCTGCCATCAGATCTTGAAA
>DATMSL010000095.1:0-2906 GCA_035565435.1 Dyadobacter sp.
GGGCGGCCAGCCTTTTAGTCTGTGATCTTGACTCCTGTTTTTCGATCCAATTCCTGTCGTACGATTAGCACCGCATGTTTGTTAGGCGCGATTGCCACGCCGTCGAGTCGCGCGTAAA
Organism: Dyadobacter sp.; assembly: GCA_035565435.1. Taxonomy (GTDB): domain Bacteria; phylum Bacteroidota; class Bacteroidia; order Cytophagales; family Spirosomataceae; genus Dyadobacter. Next base: position 119 of record DATMSL010000095.1, read on the forward strand.
CCTTCGTAAACTCCGCTCCGAAATAAAGGATGATCGATGAGTAGTAAATCCAGGTCAGCAGGATCACAATCGAAGCGGACGTGCCATAGGCCGCCCCGAGATCGGATTGACCAAGATAAAAACTGATGACGAATTTCCCGATCAAGAATAAAATGGCTGTAAATGCGGCCCCGACCAGGCATTCCTTCCAGCGCAGGTCCCCATCCGGCAACACTTTGAATATCACAGTGAACAGCGAGGTAATAATAGAAAGTACCAGCGCGAGGTTAACAATGTAAAAAACGACTACCGACGCTTCCGAAAACAACGCTTCCAATCTCGAACTTAACAGATCGACCAGCGCGCTCGCGCCTAAGGAAACCACCAGCAAAAAGCCCAGCGTAAGGATCAGCGAAAAAGAGATAAGCCTGTTTTTCAGGTATTGCAGCCACCCCTTTTTCGGCTTAGCTTTGATAGCCCATATAAAGTTGATGGAATCCTGCATCTCGGCAAACACCCCTGTAGCGCCGACCAGCAATGTGCCGATACCTATCGCCGCGGCCATCCCGGATTTGTTCGATAGTTCAGCATTTTTCAGGATTTCCTGTAATTGCGAGGCGGCTGAGGCTCCTACCAGCCCGCTGATTTGCCCGAACAACTCGCCCTGTATCGCATCTCTTCCGAAAAAGATACTGAACACCGAAATAATCACGAGTAACATCGGTGCTAGGGAAAATATGGTATAATACGAAAGCGCGGCACTCAGCTTCATCCCGTTGTCATTGAGAAATTCACTGAAGCTGTCTTGGAGCAACGACCAGAAGAGTTTGATACGTTTCATCATATAATGCGTTGATATGGTTCTTCGAATGCTGATAGCTTGCTGTTAAAAACTATTATGCCAACCGGGCCTGCCACTTTTTATGAAATACCCCAAAAGCAGAAAAGAGCAACCAATGTGCTCTTTTCATGTGTATTCGAATATTATTTTACAATACATCCTACAAAAGCAATCCGGCAAGCGTAGCCGACATGTAAGAAGCCAGTGTACCCGAAATCAGTGCCTTGAAACCCAGTCGCGCCAGGTCTGCCCGCCGCGAAGGGGCCAGCTCACCGATACCTCCCACCTGGATGGCAATGGAGCTGAAATTGGCGAAGCCGCACAATGCGAAGCTGGTAATCACAATGGTTTTATGGTCGAGCGTATCCCTTAATTTCACCATATCAAGATAAGCCACAAATTCATTGATCACCATTTTGGTGCCCATCAACGAACCCGCCGCCTCTATATCCTTGGCCGGAACGCCCATCGCCCATGCAAAAACAGAGAATATTTTACCCAGGACAAAGTTGAAGCTCAATTGTGGAAAAGCGAAAATGCCGCCAATATAGCCCAGCAAATAGTCAAGCAACGCAACGAGCGCAATAAAGCCGATCAGCATGGCAATCACATTGAAACCCACTTTGAGGCCTTCTCCCGCACCGGCTGCGATTGCATCCAGCAGGTTCGCATGTGTTTTCTGGATTTCCAGCTTTACCATTCCCTTCGTGTCCGACTTATCGGTTTCAGGAAATACGATTTTAGAAATAACCAATGCTCCTGGCGCGGCCATCAAGCTCGCAGCAATCAGATAAGGCGCCGGTACTCCCAATGAAATGTATACAGCCATTACGCCACCGGCAATACAAGCGAAACTTCCGGTCATGGAAGCCATGAGCTCGGAGTTGGTCATGTTTTTCAAATAGGGCTTGATCATAATCTGCGCTTCGACCTGCCCTACAAACGTGCTCGCCACGTTGGAGAGCGCTTCAGCGCCGCTCACGCCCATGAGCCAGTACACCGCCCGCGCGATGACGGACACGACGCGCTGCATAATGCCCAAATGGTAGAGCATATTCACCAGCACGGCCACAAAAATAATCGTTGGGATAACCTTGAAGAAGAAAACGAAATCGTTGCCGGGGCCAAATGCGCGTTGCATCAGATCTGGCCGGACCAATGTCCCGAAAACGAAATCGGCACCTTTATCGGAGAAGGAGAGCAACTTCTGGACCTTTTCTCCCAGCCACTGAAAGATTCGCTGGCCAATGTCGGTTCGGAGGATAAAGACAGCGAGCCCGAATTGCAGGCCCAGGCCAACGGCGACTGTGCGGTAATTAATGGCCTTTCTGTTGTTCGACATCGCAAATGCAATGCCCAGGATCAATACGATACCCAGCAATCCTGTAAATCTCTCCATGCGTAGTTTGTTGTCACTTTTTAACCAAAGGTGCAAAATAACAACAAATTAGTCGCATGGTCGCAACTAACTCAAAATATCAGGAAGAGAGGCAATTATTTAGAAGTTTTGTCTGATTTTACATCCGTTGGAAGGGAGTCGTCCTGGCGGTGTGCGATTTTCCAGACATTATTTTCTTTCCGGAACAGAACTGTGACATGAAGATCGGCCTTACGGCCATCGGCAAAGCGATAATGCTCTTTTTGAATCAGGTAACCTTGCGCACTGCCTTCCTGGCTCGCAACTTTTTCGTAGGTGTATGTCACATCTTTCGCAGGAATCGATCCGGTAATGTTCAAACTTGCTTCCACCGCCTTCCATCCTTTTGAATCCAGGTTTTCGGCACCTCCGAATAAGGTAACGTCATCCTGGTGCGACCATAACGATTTATAGAATGCCGGATTACCTTTCGCCATTTCAAGATTGGCCTTGTGAAGATCGGCGATCGCAGCGTCCAGAGAGGACACTGCAACGGCCTTGGGTGATTGTTTGCTCTCGTAACCAGCGGTAATCACTGGCAGAGTGTTTTC
>DATMSL010000096.1:0-1731 GCA_035565435.1 Dyadobacter sp.
TTTTAGCATCTTCTAAAATCATTCGCAAACGTGAAGAGAGCGAGTTCGAGGATTTTATTGAAATCGAACTCGACGAAAACGACAAACACGTAACGATTTACCCGGTCGACAAGGAGCGTTGGTCGTACTTTTTGCAGGAAATGATGCAGGCCATTTTCGAAACCGGAGGCCGGGAGAAGCCGTTCGAGCTAACTTTTGTAGACATCGATAACGACCACAAAACGACCATCGATCTGAAAGCCTCTTTTGGCAAAAAGGAATTTACATTAAGCAAGAATGCGGGTACAGTCCGTAAACTGGATTGGAACCAGTTGCAAAAAATAATGGACACGGTTTACAAAGCTGAATTCGTGCCCGACAATGCATCGGAGAGCAAGCCTTCCAAAAAAGGGAAATACATTACTGCCGGTGACGGTCTGTGGTACCAGATAGGAGTAGCCGTGCTTGAAACTACCTCCAAAAGCAAGGACCTTGCCAAGATCGAGGCATTGTTCAGTACCCTTTCAAAGTAATTACTGACGGTATTGGCTCAGCTCCATCTGCAATTCGTCGACGAGCTGGGCCACTCTTTCGAGTGAAGGCTGAGGTACAGGCATTTGCAGACTTACGAAAGCTTTCACTTCCCACACTTCCAGCACATCCTGCAAAGGAATTTCCAACTCCGCAATCTCCGCATTGTCCGAAGTAAGCAGCAAAACCCCGGCTGTCTTCACCTGATTGAATACATTTCTGTAAATCAATCCATGGTTTCTTAGCAGGAAGACATATTGCATGCCATCCTTGATATCATACCAATTGCGAATGAACGTACCTACCAGAATGGAGCCGGGATAGGCGAAATCCTCGCCACTTTCAAATGCGCGGTAGTAGCCGGAGGGCAGATTCGGCAATTGGAAAAGCGGCAGGGAGTTCAGATAACCCGGATTCTGAAAGTTGGCGATGTATTCGGCCTGCTTGTTGCGTGCAACCCATTGGATGGTAGGGAAGTGCTGTGCGGGTTGCTCCACGGCCGCATTGAACTGCGGGGTTTGGTACTGGTTATTAAAAGTCGGTAAACCCGTATTTGGCTGCGGCGCATGTGACTGAAAAACCTCTTGCTGTGCTGACCGGGGGCCATTCGGTTGGGGCTGGTTATATGGTACTGCCTGTGGGCTGGCTGCATTAAATTGCTGAACAGGTTGGGCCGCATTGGGCTGAGGCGCCGCTTGCATTTCGCCGCTAACCGGTTTCAAATTGATCTGCCGCGAAACCTGCCTCAGGGGCTGCTCCGGCTGCTGATACGTTTCAATGATCTTAGATAATGGCTGCGGCTCCGTGTACCCGGGCGTGCGCGTAGGCGTGGGCTGGGGCATTCCCGAATGCGAAACCGTCATTTGCCGCGAGGTTGTAAGCGGGAGCGACATCTCCGGGGTTTCTCTTAGTTTACGCAGGTCGCTTTTTAGCAAATTGTCAACGCTAACCCCGAAGGCAGCGGCCATGTTTTTGAGATTAGTAAGGTTGGGATTGGCCCTTGCTTCTTCGTAAGCTCCCAGTAACGATCTCTTGATCGCTATCTTACGGGCGAACTGTTCCTGCGTAAGGCCGTTGAGCCTCCTGAGATACTTGATGTTGTTGCTGACGATGCTCATAGTACAACCGATCCGTTCAAACTGCCTACTAATTGACAAATCTTTTAGTAAAAAACGAATTGAGCAACTTTTTTTCGAAATATTTAATATAAAAATGCCGGAT
>DATMSL010000097.1:0-17166 GCA_035565435.1 Dyadobacter sp.
AAACAGCATTCTATAAACATGCCAAGTGGAAATAGGAATAAGTTCAGGTCGATCGTCGCCAGGTACCTCAGCGGGAATGCCGATGAGGAAGAATCGGATATGATCGAAAAGTACTATGAACTTTTCGCGGGCAAGCCCGACCGACTCTCGAAGCTGTCGGAGGACGAGCTTGCGGATGTCCGGGAACGAATGAAAGGGAATATCGCCAGGCGCATTACGCCGCCGGAACGATCACGACCGTTTCTGCCAGGCGTTTTCTGGCGTGTGGCAGCGGCTGCGCTTATCCTGATCGGTGCGGGCTGGGTTTTCTTCCTGGTAAGGGAACACCGGAAGCCGGAAGTCAATCTTGCAGTGACAGGAACGGTGGTTCATCAGTCTGTAAAAGGGCAAACGAAATTTGTGGTATTGCCGGACGGAAGTCGGGTGGTTTTACACGGCGATACGCGGATCGAGTACGACGGGGATTTTAACCGTCAAACCAGGGAGGTATCGCTTACCGGAGAAGCTTATTTTGATGTGGTGCATTTAAATGTGGATGGTCAGGAACCGGCTTCCTTTGTGATTAAAACCGGTAAAATCAGCACCACTGTACTCGGAACAGCATTCAGCATCAAATCCCTTCCTTCGGAAAGCGAGGTGGTGGTGACGGTTACGCGGGGTAAAGTGCGGGTTGACGACGGCAATAAACACACCAGTCTGCTTACCGCAAACCAGCAGGTGACTTACAACACCCGCACGACTGTCGCGGACGAGAAAGTAGTGAAATCACAGGAGCTTACCTCCTGGGTGCAAGCTGATATGGTGTTTCAGGAAATGCCTTTTGGCGCTCTGGCCGAAATGCTGGAAAAACGTTACGGCGTAAAAATCTCTTTTCAAAATCCGGAATTGCAGCAATGCCTCATTACCGGGCGGTTTTCAGGGACGGAAACCCTGGAGGAAGTCTTTAAGGTGCTGACGCTGACCAGCAATACGAAATATTCCCTGGAAAGCGGCGAACTGGTATTAAGTGGCGAAGGGTGCCGCTGAATTGACTGATAACTAGACTCTTATGAAACAGATTTCCATCCATTCGGGCCGGGCTCCGTAGCTTCCGGCAGTGATATGAAAAAGCTCCCCGGCCTTGGACAGCAATAGGGAGCTTTGCATAGAAAATTCGCAAAAACAAATTTCTAGACAATACAAATATATGAAAAAACCTATATCCGTAGGCAGGAGAACTGTGCCTATCCGGCAAGGTATCTTGTGCCGATATCTTTGCAATCTAATGAAGATCAGTGTTTATGGCGTCGGCGTTTTGATTATGGCAACCCAGCTGCTGTTCGCAGGGGTGAGCGGCGCGCAGGACATCCGGGATGCCAATGTCACCATGGGTTTGGAAAAATCTTCTTTAAGGGAAGCCCTTCAAACACTTCAACAGGAATCGGGTTATAATATCTTCTATCTTTCAAAGGCTATCTCGCCTTTTGACAATATCAGCCTCCGAAAGGAATCACGCACCGTTCAGAAAACGCTGGAATTGATTCTGGACAGAACTAACCTGGCGTTCAGGCAAGAGGGCAAAAATATTATTCTCACCGAACGGGAGGTGGTTATCCCTGAAACCAAGACCCGGGGCCCGGTCAGAGGTAAAGTGACGGACAAGGACGGGCAAGGGTTACCGGGCGTGAGTGTAATTATCAAAGGAACCAGCCACGGGACCATTACCGATCAGAATGGCAGTTACAATCTAGAATTACCGGAAGACAATTCGGTGCTCATATTCAGTTTTGTAGGCTATGTGGCCCAGGAGCTGGAAGCGGGCACGCGAGAAGTGCTGGACGTAGTATTGGAAACGGACGAAAAAGCATTGGAGGAAGTGGTCGTGATCGGTTACGGTACCCAGAAAAAGGTGAACCTGACCGGCGCAGTAAGTAATGTAACAGGCTCCGAACTGACCACCCGGCAAGCGCCGAACACAACTTCGCTTTTGCAGGGAAGAATGCCCGGCGTGCAGGTAACGCAGAACTCCGGGCAGCCGGGTGCTGAGAATGCGAGCATCCAGATCCGCGGGCAGGGGACATTCAGCGGTGCAGGGAATGATCCGCTCATTTTGATCGATGGCGTGGAAGGTAACCTGAACAACGTCAACCCGAACCAGATAGAAAGCATTTCCGTATTGAAAGATGCGGCTTCGGCGGCCATTTACGGTTCACGGGCAGCCAACGGGGTGATTTTGGTGACGACCAAAACCGGAACCGCCGGCAGGTTGAATGTCGATTACAGCTACAATTTCGGCAGCCAGCGCGCTACGTCCGTTTATGACAGGATCACGAACTCGGTGCAGTTTATGGAGCTGCTCAACAAAGCCATCGCCCACACAGGAACCAATGCAAACCAGCTTTATACGCCCGCACAGATTGAGGAGTACCGGCAGGGAAGCATTACAAATCCCGCACAATATCCGAGTTATGACTGGATGGACGCCGTTTTCCGGACTTCCCCGATGCAACAGCATTATGTCAGCGTGAATGGAGGCAAGGAAAATACGACTTACAATTTCGGAGCGGGTTACCTCAATCAGGAAGGGATCTTGATCGCGACCGGCTACAAACGGTATGACGCCCAGTTCAATTTCAAGACGAGCCTGAACAAGACGATCACCTTCGGCACCAACCTAGCTTTTTCCAAAGGCGACCGGAATGAGACGGCGCTGAATACCCAGTTCGACGGAAATTCAACCGAGGATCAGATTCTGAGTGCATTGGCAGCACACCCTACATTTACGCCGAAGCTTCCCGACGGAAGCGGCCGGTATGCTGCCAAGGCTTATATTCAGGAAGGTGGTAATAAGAACCCCGTCGCGCTTGCCGAAAACGGCGGGCGGTATGTCAGGAATTATTACGCGCTGGCATCGGCATTTATGGATGTCAACATTTTGCCGGGCTTGAAAGGGCAGATTAAAGGCGCGGTCAAGTTCAACGATCGGCAAACTAAAGTCCACGTGGTGGGCATTCCTGCCTATATGTTTTTGCCGGACGCGAGCGGGCAATATCTGTACAACACGCAGTGGAATGGCACTGTGGGCGAAAACAACCTGACGGTCCGAAAGGAAAACGACGTGCAGTATACGGTATTCGGTACTTTGAACTACACGAAGAAAATTGGTGCCAATCACGACTTGAATGCATTGCTGGGTGTGAGCCAGGAAACATTCAGGTATGACCGCTTGCAGGGGTTCAAACGGAATGCGCCGTCGAACGACATTCTGGAACTGGGAGCGTATTCTCCCGGCGGACAACTGGCCGACGGGCTGGCTTATGAGTGGGCATTGCAATCGGTGTTTGGCCGGGTGAGTTATAATTTCAAAGAGAAATACCTGCTCGAAGGGAATTTCCGGTACGACGGTTCGTCACGGTTCCCGAAAGGTAACAAATGGGGCTTTTTCCCGTCGGCATCGGCAGGTTGGAGACTTTCGGAAGAGCAATTCCTGAAACAGGTTACCTGGCTCGAAAGTTTGAAAGCACGCGTATCGTGGGGCCAGGTCGGTAACCAGAATGTGAACCGGTCGCTGAGCGGTGAATCGGTGCCTTACCCGTACCAGCAGGTTTTGAACCCCGTGGTGTACAATATCGGCGGCTCGTTGCAGCAAGGTGTCACGCAGACCGACCTCATCAACCGCAACATTACCTGGGAAACCACGACTGTAACCGACGTCGGTTTTGACTTCGGATTGTTCCGGGCATCGGTGTTCGGAAGCGTGGATTGGTATTCCAAAAAAACAACGAATATTCTGAGACCTTTGCAGGTGCCTGATTTTATCGGTGTTGCCGGTCCGACGGTCAACCTTGGCGAAATGAGCAATACGGGTGTCGAAATCTCTTTGGGTTATCAGAGCAGGATCAAGAACTTCCGCTACAAAATCCAGGGGAATTTTGAAACTTACAAAAACAAGGTGGTGAAGTTTGGGGCTCGGGAGGTGAACAATGGAAACGGCACCGTGACTCAGGAGGGCTTGCCTTATAACTCCTACTTTATGTATGTTTTTGATGGTATCTATCAAAATCAGGGTGAAATCGACAACGGTCCCACACCGCTGGTGAAGCCCAAACCCGGCGATATGAAGTACCGCGATATCAGCGGGCCGAATGGTGTCCCGGATGGCAAAATCACGACCGATGACCGTATGGTTGTCAGCGGTGCATTCCCGAAGTTCAACTACGGACTGACCTTCAATGCAGATTATAAGAACTTTGACCTGGGAATCTTCCTGCAAGGCGTGGAAGGCCGTAAGATTTACATTAAGGAGTGGGGCATAGCGCCTTTCCGGCAGGCCGGACCGCCGCCTACGTTCTGGGAAAAGGCCTGGGATGGAGAAGGTACTTCGAACACGATCCCGCATATCTTCAACGAAAACTACGCGCCCAACACCCAGGTATCCGACTGGTGGCTGCAAGATGCATCCTATTTGCGGTTAAAGAACTTTCAACTGGGATATAGCTTCCCGGCTAAGCTGATCAATCGTGTGAAAGTCCAGATGCTCAGGTTATACGTTTCCGGTGATAATTTATTGACATTCAGTAAATTTTTTAAAGGGATAGACCCCGAGCGTGCATCGGCCAGCGGCAGGGCGGCTATTTATCCGCAGGCCAAGATCTACTCATTTGGTGTTAAAGTCACATTTTAATTCGCAATGCCATGACAACCAGATTCGCGAAAAATATATTTATTTTCCTATTGACAACGGCCGGGTTCGCTTGCAAGGACACCCTGGACAAGAACCCGCTTGCAAATCCCAATTCTGAGAATTTCTGGAAAACAGAGACAGAAGCCAACAAGGCGCTGATTGCCTGTTATGCCAAACTCAAAGAACCCATTATATCCAATGGTCCGGCGCAGAGCGGAAACTTCCTGTTTTGGGAATCGCTGTCCGATAATGCGTCCAATACCTCGGGTTATGAGTCTTTCGATGTCGTGATGCGCGGCGAGCATAATTCGGCCACCACCGGGATTGTCAGTAAATCGTTCTCGATCGGTTTCCAGGGGATCGCTGCGTGCAACTACTTCCTTGCGAACATCGACCGGGTAACGGCTACTACCGACGCCGTGCGCAACCGGATGAAAGGGGAAGCGTTGTTTCTGAGGGCCTTTTATTACAATGACCTTACGCAGCTCTACGGCGATCTGCCCATTCTCCTGAAACCCGCAGAACTCGACGACAATATCCGGGAGACGCCGAGAGCACCCAAAACGGAGGTGGTCGCACAGATACTGAAAGACCTGGATCTTGCCATATCATACCTCCCCGCGAATGCGTATACAGATGGGCGTGCCGTGAAGGGCTCGGCCATTGCATTAAAAACGAGGGTGTTGCTGAATAGCGAGCGGTACAGTGAAGCGGCCGATGCGGCGTGGAGCCTGATCGGTGATCCCGCGAATCCGTTCAAGCTCTCGGACAGCTATTCCGGGATATTCTTTGGAAACCAGGCCAACAACCGGGAGATTATGTTTTCTGTTCAGTTCAAGGCACCGGACGACTACCATTCGCTCGATCAGGTGATTGGCGCCCGGATGTCTGTATTCCCCACAGCCGAGCTCCGGGATGCTTATGAACCGAACGATCCACGCAGAAAAATGACCATTTTCGAAGCGGGCGACCCATGGGCGTATAATCCGGCCGGTTTCAAACAAACCGGAAGCCTCGCCGAAGGACAAATTCCTTACACCGGCATGGCTTTCAAGAAATGGGTTAACCCGGCGATCAACAACGGATCGGGTTCCACATTGAGCGAGCAGCATATGGTGAAGATCCGTTACGCCGACTTGCTGCTCATGTACGCCGAAGCGATGTTTGAAAGCGGGAAAGGGAGTGACGCGAATGCATTGAAGGCGTTGAACGACGTGCGCGCGAGGCCAGGCGTAGGAATGCCTGCCAAAACCGCCCTCACGCGCGACGTGATCCGAAATGAGCGACGTGTTGAGCTGGCTTTCGAAGGATTGCGTTACAATGACCTGGTCCGCTGGAAGCTGTTGGATAAAGTGATCCCACAAGTGGCGTACGACGCGAAAGGCACAAAAAGAAAATTCAAATCCTACCTGTTACCTATTCCGCTGGGACAAATGGACATCATGAAAGGGGTTTGGACACAAAACGAAAATTACTGATAACATAAAATGATGTTTGGTATCAAAAGATTGGTGGTGCTGGTATTTCTGGCACCCACCGGGCTATTGTCTGCGCAAAATCTGACCGTCAAGAGCCCCGATAACAAGATTTCGTTCCATCTTTTCACGAAAAGTGATTCCCTTTTCTATCGCATTTCCTATGATGGCAAGGACGTGATCGAAGCTTCGCCCATCCGTATGTCGCTGGATGCGAAGGCCATTACCGATAAGGTCAGCATAGGTAAAGCAGAAAGCTATCAGGTAAAGGAAGAATACCCTTGGAATGGCGCCCATTCCGTGGCCAGGAACCATTGCAATGGCTCGAAGATCGGCATTAGCCGCGGCGGATTGCGGTACACCGTCGATGTGAGGGTATTTAACGATGGCGCGGCATTTCAATTGATTGTTCCCGGCAAGCCCGATGCCAAACGCATCGCTGACGAATCCACCGTTTTCAGGCTACCTGCCGGAACAAGAGCCTGGTACCACGACCTGTACATGCATTACGAAGGCGAATACGCATGGAAAAGCATGGACACCGTGAAAGCCGGACAATGGGCAGCGCCTTCGGTGACACTCCGGCTGCCCAACAGCCAGCTCTACTTGTCGGTGACGGAGGCGGACCTTAAAAATTATGGTGGAATGGCTTTGCAGACCGACGGCAACAAGGGAATGGTACTGAGGCTGCCTCAACATCAACCGACTTCTTATCCCTACAAACTGCGTTATAGCGCCGAGGACGTGCTGCGGCTATCGCAACCTGCGGCCATCGCTGGAACGGTAACTACACCCTGGCGCGTAATTGTGGTTGCAAATGGATTGAATGCGTTGGTCAACAATGATATCGTACATAACCTGTGCCCGCCGCCGGATAAGAAACTTTTTCCCCAGGGCATTAAAACCGACTGGATCCAGCCCGGCTCCGCAGTTTGGAAATACCTTGATAACGGGGGCGAAGGTAGCCTGGAAACGATGAAGGAATACTCCCGACAGGCAGCGGAGTTAGGTTTCAGGCACAATATCCTCGAAGGTTTCTGGAAAAAATGGCCGGATAGCGACCTGAGATCGCTCGTAGACTATTCCCGCGAAAAAGGGGTTCACATCTGGTTGTGGGAGCATTCCAAAGAGCTTCGGGATGCCAAAAGCCGTCAGGCATTTTTCAGGCATTGCCGTGATCTGGGTGTCAGCGGTTTGAAGCTCGATTTTTTCGACCACGAGGCGAAAGAGGAGATTAATTTGTACCAATCGATCCTGCGGGAAACCGCGGAGTTGAAACTCATGGTGGATTTCCATGGAGCCAATAAACCCACCGGTCAGGAGCGTACCTGGCCCAACGAGCTGACTCGCGAAGCCGTGAAGGGAATGGAAGCCAGTAAACTGAAAGACCGGGCCGGGCATAATGTGACTTTGCCGTTTACGCGTTTCGTGACCGGGCATGCGGAGTATACGCCCGTGCATTTCGGCGAGCGCCGGAAAAACACGACCTGGGCGCATCAGATCGCCAGTGCCGCCATCTTTTCGGCTCCGCTGCTTACCTATTCGGCCAGCCCGGAGCATTTACTGGAAAACCCGGCGGCGGAGATGATCAAAAGCATTCCGTCCGTTTGGGATGAGACTATCGTGCTGCCGGGATCTGCTATCGGCGAGGCGGCCGTGTTTGCGCGCCGGAGCGGGAAGCGCTGGTTTCTGGCTGTCATGAATGGCGCTGGGCCTAAAAGCTTCGATATTCACCTGAATTTCTTGGGAGAAGGTACTTTCAGTGCTTCGGAAGTAAGGGATTCGGATAAGAACCCTGCGAGTGTAACGCTTGGAAAGGGAAGCTATGACAAAACCGGCAGCATTCACCTGAGCCTGGGAGAGGGTGGTGGTTTCATTGCAAAATTTGTACGCCCATGAACGCGATTTTTAGGATTATAACCATTCCAGGATTTTATCTTTTGATGGTGATGCTGCTAAGCTTACCGCAGCCGGCCAACGCTCAGGAGATCTATGCGGGACGCTATAAAGCCATTTTTACCAGCGCACCTCGTAAAGTACCGACTTCCAAAACGCCCGACGGGCCATTGGCGGGAAATGGGGACATCGGGCTGACGCTCGGGGGCGACCCCGATAAACTGCGGCTTTACCTCGGGAAAAACGATTTCTGGCGTGCTTATCCGGTTTACCCGGGCGGGGGTATTGCTTTGCCCGGGTGGTTGGAGATCAATATTCCCGCGCTTGCGGGTGCCAGCTATTACGCGGAGCAGATACAGGACAAAGCGGAGATCGTCGCCCGGTTTTCGAAGGATGCTCTTTCGGTGTCGGCGAAAACCTGGGTATCCGCAACGACTAATACGGTGGTGGTTGAACTGGGAGTTAACAAAGCTTGCACCCTGCATTTTGCATTGAAAGCGGCGGAAGGAAACACGTCCGTCAATGCGGAAGGGACCGAGGCAGGCGTGCATTGGGTTACGCGTTCGTTTGAAAATACGCCATTGCTTGCATGGCCGTCGCATGTGGCGATGGGCGTAAGCGTATTAGGCACGAAGCCAGGAAGCGACGGCACTATTACCTTGACGCCGGGCAGCAAGGTAACTTTGGTTGTAACGATGTATTCCAACCACGATTCGAAAGATTGGAAGCAAAAGACGATGGCGGAGGCGAAAGCCATGACGCCGGCGAAAATTAACCGGTTGCAGAAGGATCATCAGGCATGGTGGGCAAAGTATTGGGCCCGTTCGTCGGTACAGATAGGTGACCCGTTTCTGGAAAAATACTATTATGCCTCCCAATACCTCTTCGGGGCGACTTCGCGGGCAGGTAAATTCGCGCCAGGCATTTGGGGGCCGTTTATCACGAAGGATTCAGCCGCGTGGGGCGGAGACTACCACCTGAATTACAACTATCAGGCCCCTTATTGGGCCGCCTACTCTTCGAACCATATCGATGAAACCGATAATTTCGATCAACCCCTGCTCGATTACATGGAGAGCGGGAAGCAGCACGCGAAAGAGCTTCTTGGGATCAGCGGGATCTATTACCCGGTCGGGATCGGGCCGATGGGGCTGGTCACTACCCGCTGGCCGCTGACGTCCGATGAAATGGAGAAAAGGTACGCTTCCCGCGAAAATACAATCGACGGAGGATACAAATTCCTGGGACAGAAGATCAATGCGGTGTTCAGCGTGGGCAATATGCTTATGCGTTTTTACAGCACGTATGACGCCTCGTATGCGCGCAGGGTGTATCCATACATGCGTGAATGCGCGAATTTTTGGGAAGATTACCTGAAATTCGAGAACGGGCGGTACGTGATTTATATGGACCACTATAATGAGGTGATGCCCAACCTTAAAAATAAGGGGCAATGGCGCCAGCTTCTGGGCGATTTCAACTCGACGTTATCGGTGGGATTGGTCAAAATGCTGTTCAAAGGGATGATCGATGTGAGCGGGTTTTTAAATGTCGACCAGGGCAGAAGGCAGAAGTGGGAGCATATTGTCAAGCATATGAGCCAGTTCACAGTGGGCGAAGCAGACGGCAAGCCGAGCCTCAAAAATGTCGAAACCAGCCCTTCACCGATCCATAGCAGGGTTGAGGGGCTGGCCAGGGTGTCGATCCACGGACTGGTGCTGCCGGGAGGTGTGTGCGGGCCTGTGACCGATTCTGCATTCAACCAGGTTCTGCTGAGCGATATCGGTCGCTGGAAAGACAAAATGAAAGCGCCGGGGGAATGGGCAAATACCTTAGGCAATGGCGTCGAAACCTGTTTTCCGGCAGCTATCAGGGTAGGATATGATTCTGACGAGGTAATGAAGCAACTCACAGACCGCATCAAACGCCAATCACTGCCTAATCTCTGGATTACAGCGGAAGGCGGCGGCATTGAGACGCTATCGGCAGTTCCATTGACGATCAATGAAATGATGATGCAGAGCTATGAAGGCGTAATCCGGATATTCCCGAATTGGAATAGAACAAAAAATGCCAGCTTTGATCAGCTCCGTGCGTATGGTGCCTTTCTGGTCAGCTGCGCTTTGCGGGAGGGTAAAATTGGGCCTGTCAAGCTGCTGAGTGAAGCGGGAAGACCTTGCGTTATGGAAAACCCCTGGCCGGGCCGCCCGGTACAATTGCTTCGGAATGGAAAGAAAGCGGAGCAGCTGAGCGGGAAGACGTTTTCCTTCGCCACCTCACCAGCGGAACAGTTGGAGCTCACTAGTCTTTAAGCATCATTCGCAATTAATTGATCTGCTATGAAATCACTGTTGATGACCCTTTTACTATGCGCTGTTCATCTGGTGGCCTTCTCCCAGAATAAGTATCGCCTCCTGGTGATCACCGGCGGGCACGGTTTCGAGAAAGTACCGTTTTACAACATGATGGATTCATTGGGTAATTTCAGTTATGACCAGATAGAGCAGCCCAAAGCCAATGAACTGATCGCTTCTCCCGAGGTCGGCCGATACGACGCGCTGGTTTTTTACGACATGAACGATTCGATTACACCTGCTCAAAAGCGGGCCTATGTCCAGCTGCTGGAAAAAGGCAAAGCAATGGTCTTTCTGCACCATTCATTGGTTTCCTATCAGAATTGGGACGATTTCCAGCGAATAATCGGCGGTAAGTACTACGAAAAGGCTACGATAGTGAATGGGAGTCCGGTGAAATCGAGCTACCAGCACGACGTGATCATTCCGGTGAAAATCGAGAATCCGGCACACCCGGTCACGAAAGGACTCGTTGATTTTGAGATCTATGACGAGGTTTACGGGAATTTCCTCACTCAGCCAACCATCCGGCCGCTGCTGAGTACGACACACCCCGGAAGTTCAAAATACATTGCCTGGATCGACCCGTTCGGTCGCAGCGAGGTGCTCTTCATTCAGCTGGGCCACGGGCCCGAGGCCTTTGCCAACTCGAACTACCGGAAATTGTTGCGCCAGGGCATTGAATGGTCGATCAAGCGGCACCGGTAAAAATATCTTAAACCAAAAACATACTACTTAGTATGTTTTTGGTTTAGCTTTGCATGGAAACTCAAAAAACCATGCATCAAACACTTCTCATTTTACACTCCATCAACCGATGGCTTGTTCTGGCAAGCCTCTTTTATGCAATCGGGATCGCCTTGTCCGGCCCCCGATCGGGCAGGGCATTTTCCGATACCGACAATGTAGTCAGGCACGTTACCGCCACCATTGCGCATGTCCAGCTGCTGCTCGGACTTTCGCTTTACATGATTAGCCCTGTCGTAAAGTTCGATGTCGCCGAAACCGTGGGTGCCGGGCTTGTAAGTGAGCATACTTTCTTCCGGCTGGTTCACATTGCCCTCATGGCTATTGCGGTGGTCATGATTACGATCGGATCGGCCAGGGCGAAGCGCATTGGGGCGGATAAGGAAAAATATAGGACCATGCTCGTTTGGTTTGCAATTGCTTTGCTGATCATCCTGGTCGCCATTCCCTGGCCATTCTCACCGCTGGTTAACCGGCCCTATTTCAGATCATTTTAATTATCACGTATTTCTTATGCTTCAATTATTCAAAACGCCCATTGGACGCCTGAGAATACTCGGTTTTTTCGAAGGCATTTCGTTGATTTTACTGGTTTTCATCGCTGTTCCGCTAAAATATTGGGGCGGAGAACCTTTGCTCGTAAAAGTGATCGGGCCTATTCATGGCCTGCTTTTCACGCTGTTCGTACTGGCCACATTAAGCGCCGCGGTGACTTATAGCTGGAAGTTTTCAGAAATTTCCTGGAAGGTCCTGCTCGCTTGTATGATTCCATTCGGGACTTTTTACATCGATAAATACCTCCTCGCCCGTGAGCAATCTGTTTGGGACAATCGTAAAGACCAAGGTGTTTAGAAAGGGAGATAAGCGGGGGACGGGGTTGGCGATGCTGCTTTGCCTGGTGTCGGCGGGCATGTTTATACAGGCTTGCAACCAAGGGCCGCAAGCAATCAGCAACAACGTTTTCTTTAAAGCCAGATTGTCGGAGTATGCATTGTTCAAGGGCAAGATGCGGGACCTCCTTCCGGCCGACGGCGTAGTGCCGATCCGGATCGGCTCCTCATTGTTCACCGACTATGCGGAAAAGCAGCGCCTCCTGAAAATTCCCGAAGGTCAGAAGATGGTCATTCAAGGCGACGGACTTCCCTTGTTCCCGGACAGCACGCTGCTCGCGAAGACGTTCTATTATTCAAAAGCAGGGAAGGGGACAAGGCTGATTGTAGAAACCCGCTTGCTACTATATTCCAGCGGCAAATGGAGCGCTGCCACTTACCGGTGGAACGAAGCGCAAACCGATGCGGAACTGTTGGCGGAAGGAGCCACAGTACCGGTTTACTTTGAAGACAGGTATGGGAAATACCGGCATTTGGAATACAAGATTCCGGCGCAGAACGATTGCGGGACCTGCCATCGTTCAGGCGATGAGCTGGTTCCGCTGGGCCCTCAGATGCGAAATTTGAATATCCATATCAATGTAGGAGGAGGTGAAAATGTGAATCAATTAGCTTACCTGATGAAAGCAGGAGTGTTGGCGCAAGCAGACGTCGCTGGAATTGCTTCGCTTCCGGATTATAAAGATTCATCGCAGGCATTGGCGCAACGAGCCAGGGCTTACCTGGAAATGAACTGCGCCCATTGCCATCGCGAAGCCGGTTCAGCGGCCGGTACCTCGTTGGACCTGAACTATAACACGCCATTTGAGAAAACAGGTATTGGCTATAACAAGGAGAATATGGTGATCCGGATGAGCACAATGGGTGAATACCACATGCCCAAAATTGGCACGACGACGCCCGACGAGGAAGGGGTAAAGCTGATCAGGGACTATATTAAAAGTCTTGCGGACTAATTTGACCCGTAAAAATTGTAGGTTTGAGGAAAATGGATTGAGCAAATCAATGAAAAAGGCGGAAGCGACCAGGTTGACTATTCTTGAAAAGGCATTTGAGCTGATCTATGTGAAGGGGTACCAGACCACGAGCATTGACGACATCATCGCAACTACCAAAGTGACGAAAGGCGCCTTTTATTACCATTTCAAAAACAAAGACGAAATGGGCCTGTCGATCATCAATGAGCTTTTAAAACCGACGCTCGCAGGCAGCTTCATCGGGCCTCTGCAAACCGGCGCCGATCCGCTGACAGCCATTTACGATCTGATGTACAATCTGCTGATGGAAAACGAATTTCTCAAAGTGGAGTACGGTTGCCCTGCCGCCAATCTCACCCACGAAATGACCTCCTGGAATGCGGATTTTAACAAAGCATTAAACGAGCTGACCCAGCAATGGATCGACACGATGATCGATCTGATCGAGCGTGGTAAAGCGAACGGCGCCGTTCGTAAGGACGTAAATGCGCGGCAGGTCACCATGTTCGTCCTGTCGGGCTACTGGGGCATTCGCAACTTTGGCAAACTGGAAAAGACCAAAGAAGCGTACTTGCCGTATCTGAACGAGTTGAAAAACTATCTGGAAACGCTGCGTTGAGCAGCCTGCCGTCCAGTTTTAACGCCGCTATTTCATTCTGTTGATCCTCAAACCCACCGATAAACCGACTTGATTGGGGCGAACTTTGATACTGTATTCGGATGTCGGTACCTTGTTGAAATTATATTCGAAATAAGGGCCGATGGTCAGGTCCGTGGTTTTGTTCACAGTAAAAATCTTCCCTGCTGAAATTGCGCCTGTGACAAAATTCTGTCCGCTGGATTGCAGCTGACGTGAATAGTCGGCACCAATTCGTGCGAAAAAGCGCCCGGTACGCTTGCCTTTGAAATCGAACTGTTTTTTAATTCCTATTCCTGCCAATTCCACTTTGCTGGTTACTGTTTCTGCTTTCCCCAGTCGCTCAAAGACATAGCGATTCGCACCCTGTTCATCGGCTTTAAACTCATCGATTGCATAAATGTATTCCGCTTTCCAGCTGAGGTGGCTGTAATGGAACAGCCATTGAAAACCCAGCGTCTGGAACCCGGCACTGAGCTTATATCCCAGATTCGCAGTCGAAACGGGAAACGACACTTTCAGGATGCGTGATTCGGCATTGGGCAACAGGTAAATGCTCTGAAAAGTATTGGTCGCGGATAGATTGAAAAGCCAGGCAAATGACTTTTTATTGGATGGCTGATAGCGCGGGAAATCGAGCTTTTCGCGCGCCGGTTGAGGTTCTGGCGCTTGTAATGTCGAGTCTCCTGCATTTACCGCATGGCTGATTTCCGGCATGACCAGATCGACAGGTAACGACGACAGGCGGCCGATAGCGATAGCATTTACGTTAATGCGACCAATAGGATTGTTGGGTATTTGAACGGGCAATGTATGCTCGCTCTCCATAAAGGGTAGTGCCTGGTTTTCAGCACGAAGAATGGGTCCCGCCCCAATCCTAACCTTGGTGGACACCGGCTTCGAATGCTCGTGCAAGATATTTGCCGGTTTTTCGGGCGCTGTTGTTTTTAGTGGTTTCCGGATGGTCGGTTTGGCTGCATTTGCCCGGATAGTATTTTTTTCCTGCGACGGTTGGTCGGCGCTGACCACAATGCTGCCATGAAGCGGTACCACGGTGGCATTTTCTTTGGGTTCCTCTTGAGTTGAAGCTGATTGGGAGCGGGTAATTGACTGGAAGGAAGCATAGCGTTCGCTCATTTCCTTCACACCGAAGCCGAGCAGCAACAAAAGAGCCGCAGCGGCAAAAAGTAGTAACGGTCTGATTCTGGCCGGCTTGTCCAGGGCGTCATATATTTTCTGGTCGATGGATGCACCAGGCTTTCTTTCAAAATTCTCAAACGAATCGTGAAGGGCCTTCTGAATGGCATCGTTTAATTCGTCATCAAAAGATTTCATGCTGCTTGATCCCTTTTTGTTCAAGTTTTTTAATTAAAAGATTCCGCCCCTTCAACAGTTGCGAGCGGGATGTGACTTCTTTAATGCCCAGCATTTCGGCTATTTCCGCATGTTTGTAGCCATCAATGAAATGCATGTTGATTACAATCCGGTAGCCGTCGGGCAGTTCGTTGATGGCTTCGAGAAGCAGGCTGATGTCCAGTTTGCTGAACAGGACCGTGTAGTCGTTGTTTTCCCAATCCAGTTTTACATCCTCGTGGGATGCGTTCAGCATTTCCTTGCGCGTGACCTGGTTGTAGTAATCGATCGCATGGCGGACCATGATTGTCTTGACCCAGTTATCGATCGCCTGGGGATTTTGAATGTCGTTGATCTTTGCGAAAATCCGTAATATTCCCTCCTGAAAGATATCTTCCGCCTCGGCCACGGTTTTCGCATAGCGAAGGCAAACGCCCAGCAATTTGCTTTTGTAGCGGTCATAGAAAACAGCCTGTGCCCGCGAGTCCTGCCTTTGGCAAGCCTTCACGAGCTCCGCTAATTCCATTTTGGTTTTTGTTTGAAATAAGGCCATTCGCAAGTATGATCGAAACAGAGGCTGTTAATTGCTGACTGTTCGAAGGTCCTGCATGAACAAGCTATCTAAAAACATAGGATGAATATTGGTCATAAATGATTTCTCCTGTGGCGGCATTGACAAAAACTTCTCTCAGTTCATTAATGAATGTGCGTGTACCTTCCACTCCGGATTTTTTCTGGAATACATACCGGATACTCTTCAGGCCGTCGAAATGCGATTCGAAGGCGACGGAAGTGGGTGTCGTGAAGTCTTCGTATCCCTCGCTCACTTTCGCGAGCAGCTCCGCATTACCTACTTCATTGTTGGGCTTATTGACGACATTCGAGCCGTCGGAATTGCGGGCTATCCACAGCAATTCTCCCGCTTCACTGAAAATGACCGGATACAATTGCGAAGCAGGGTAGAGGTAATAGGCCTTCTTGCCTTCCGAATCCGTGATCAGATTAATGGTAGCGTTTGTCAGTGATATAGCCTTTTGCTGGCAGAACGATTGAATATTCTCCGGTAAATCCACAACTTCCAGCGCAATGGACTCGGAAGGAGCTTTCGAAGTCAGTTTGATAATGTGCCAGTCGTTGAGGACATAGTAATTCAGCAGGAACGGCTTGCCATTGAAAACGTACTTCATCCTCGCTCCGTTGTCGGTGGCTTTGTCAGCCAGTTGTACGCCGGAAATCGCCCCTCCTTTTACTTTCAGCTTGTCGGTCAGGTCTTTGTATAGTGTGATATCGGAAGTTTCCCGGTAAACCTGGGCAACGATTGCAGTAGGGCTCACCTGCGTTTCAAAATTGGACGCATTACTGACAAATTTTGCCTTCCATAACTTGTCTTTCAATAAAGTTTTGAACACAAACTTCTCTGCATTCGGGTAGTCGGTTTTTATTGCAGTAATGGTGGCCTCGGGAACGGTTTCAGTATCGGGTTCCTGCACATCGACAACCTTATTGCAGCCGATCAGCATCGATAAGCAGATGATTGTGATAAAAAGTGCAATCTTTTCGAAGTTCATTAATATATAATAGAGCGTATTGCCAACATGTTTGCCTAACAGACAGGGGAGCCGCTGGAAAATGTTGCCTGGGTTGAGGAATTTTTTTGAAAATGTTTTGAGTACTAAAATTGGAAATAATTTATTTCCAGTTCAGGCAACGTTTGAAATTCGAAAACAGGTCAATGATTTGAGTCCGCAAAACTACGCCGAAAAACAATGAGATTTATTTTACTTTTCGTAACAGCGCTGCTAGCCATTCAGGGATGTAAATCTCCCGAACATTCCGAAACTACACCGGAGCCGTCTCTGGAGCTACCGGAATCGGTGAAAGGTCTTGTCTATGCATCGTACCCGTCGGCGACCCGTTTAAGGGGTGTTGCGGAAGTGGAAAAGGACCGCGTTTATGAGCTGACATTTGAACATAATAATGCTGTTTGCGAAGCAATCGTCAGTAAATCCAATGTCCTCAGGGTATCCACCATCACCGGCGAAGCGGTACCGGATTCACTGGTTGCAAAGATTGCAGGGTTGGCGATTAAAGGCGGTGAATTAAGTAATTATAGAAGAACCGCCTATTATGATGGGTTTGTGACTTATGCTGCTGATTATGAGTTGAATGGTGTG
>DATMSL010000098.1:0-11645 GCA_035565435.1 Dyadobacter sp.
GTTAGCGGTGATTTCGTTGATGGGGATCGGCTGGGCGTAATCCGTTGGGTCCCATTGGATGGCACCTCCGCGGATGCGCTGGTAGTAGGCCGCTTCCTTATCTCCGATCTGCCAGCGGCGAACGTCGAGCCACCAATGCCCCTCGGCGAAAAGCTCGGCCCAGCGCTCGTATTTGAGCGGATCGTTTTTCAGGACGGCATCCGTCGCTTTCGTTTGGTCGGTAAGACTCTTGTAGTCCACAGCCGAAGGCGTATTCACCGGCAGGCCGTATGCCCTTCTCTTGACCTTATTAATGTATTCCAATGCGCCCGCATTGTCTCCTGAATGCGAGAGTGTTTCCGCATACAGCAGGTACACATCAGCCAACCGGAGCCACGGGAAGTTGGCACCATTCGACATGTTGATTTCCGCTTCGGTACCGTTCGGGTTCGTGAATTTACGGAAGCTCCATGCCTCCATATCCAGTTCGGTAATGTCGAGGTAATGTGAAATCGGACGTTTTTTACCATTCACGACCATTGAATCGACATAAGGCTGGTAGCAAGCCACCCACAGGCGCGGATCGACGGTCTGCTTTTTCTTCGCTTCGAGCGAGCGGGTAATGTACGCAGGATCTACGTTGGCGATATTGGCGCTCGTGGTGCCGGGTTTGAAATAATGACCTTCATTAAACCCAAAACGGGCGATGTTTTTGGCATGCGGAAACACGTTCGACCACGCCGAAGCCGCCTGCCCGCCATTGTCGCTCACGTACGTAGGCGCGATCACCATCCCGATACTCGAACCCATCGACTGGTCGTCGCCGCCGCGGGCGGTCATGTCCACATTCAGGTTCAGCTCAAAAAGGGATTCGGAGGTAAATTCATTTTTACCATTGAACATATCCTTGTACACGTCGAACGATACAAGCGATTTGCCGCTGTTGGCCACCACATCGCCAAGATAGGTTTTGGCGTTGGCCCAATCGGCCTGGTAGGCGTATACTTTGCCCAAAAAGCCCTTCACAGCCCAGCCCGACACCTTGTGTTTATCGGTAGCGCCTGTCCAGCTGGTGCTTTTGAGCAGGGCTTCGGCTGCTTTGAGATCACTGATCACGAAATCCCAGCCTTCCTTCACCGTTTTGCGGGGTACCTGCGTCGCTTCGAGGCCCGGCGCTACCTCGGTAATAATGGGAACGCCCATTTTCCCACCGTCGGTAGCCGCATTGAAGTCCTCTCCCCAGAACGATACCAGGTGAAAATAGTACCAGGCGCGCAGGAACAGTGCCTGTCCTTTGATCAGGTCAATGGCAGCAGCATCGTTGGGCGCTTTCTGGCGGTAGGTTTCAATCGAAGTGAGCAATGTGTTGCTCCGCTGCACGCCGCGCCAGAGCTCGCGCCAGGTATCGTACAGGAAGCTGTCGTTGGGCTGCGAATTGTTCTGGCCCATCTGGATCCACGTCGGCGTACCCTGCCAGCTCAGGTCGAGCGTGTGGTCCCAGAGCCAGAGGTTTTTGCCCAGCATAGTGTGCCCATAGAGACCGGTGGCGTGCTGGGTGGCATATACGCCCGTCAGCAACTGTTCCAGGTCGGTTACTGAATTGGGATATTGCGAAGGTGACAATGCGCCCGGGTTTTCGACATTGACGAAGTCGTCGCTGCATGAAAGCAGGCCCGTAAGCACGAAAAGCAGGAGAAATTGGTGTAATATTTTCATAGCCTTGCCAGCTGTTTAAATTCTGTTAGAAATTCAGATCGATACCCATGGAAACCAGTCTCGTGCGCGGGTACGAGTAAATCGTGTCGAGCCCGCGGGCGGTGGTACCGTTGCGGCCCAGCACTTCCGGGTCGAGGCCCGAGTAGCCCGTAAACGTGAGCAGGTTCTGTGCCTGGAAATAGACCCGAAGGCCACTCATTTTCCATTGTTTCACCAATGCTGAAGGCAATGTATAGCCCACTTGCAGGTTACGCAATTTCAGGAACGAGCCGTTTTCTACCACGAACGAGGAAATGCGGGTGTAGTTCGAGTTCGGGTCGCGGACGTAGTTGCCCGAAGCATCCTTCGTGCCCACGCGGGGCTGGTCGGTGAGGCCGTTGCCATTGAAAAACGAAGTTTTGAAAATGTCGTTGGTCGTATTGTAATCGCCGACGAAAAACTGGGTGTAGTACTTGTTTCCATTGAAAACATCTACTCCCTGAACCCCTTGGAACATAGCCTGCAAGTCAATGCCTTTCCAACCGAGGTTCAGCGAAAAGCCATAGGTGATCTTCGGCCAGGGGTTACCGATGTAGGTTTTATCGTCGATGGTAATACGGCCGTCACCATTCACGTCTCGGAATTTGAGGTCGCCCGCACCGGTGCCTGCATTCTGGAAAAACACGCCGGTAGTAGGCTTACCCGCCGCCGCAGCCGCTTCCTGTGCGCTCTGGTTCAATGCGGCCACTTCCGAATCGGTCTGGAAGAGGCCTTCCACGATATAACCGTAGAACTGGCTCAACGGCTTGCCTGCCTGCGTACGCGTAACGGTACTTTCGAGATAATCACCCGCGGCGCCGTCGTTGATCGGGTTGTTGTTGGTGCCGCTCAGCTGTTTCACCAGGTTTTTGTTGAATGCCGCATTGGCGCTCACGGAATAGGTAAAATCTCTCACCTTACCCCGGTAATCCACCGCCAGTTCAAGCCCTTTGTTGCTCATCTGCCCGATATTGGTATATACACTCGATCCATAGAAACCTGCCGAAACCGGTACGGGCACCTGGTAGATCATGTCTTGCGTCTGGCGGCTGTACCAATCGGCAGTGATATTCAATGCATTCTTGAACAAGCCAAGGTCGATACCGATGTCGGTCTGGTTCACCTGCTCCCATTTGATATTCTGGTTGGGCAACTGAGCCGTCAAAGCATAGCCTTTCGAGCGATCGCCGTTGGGTAAACCGAGAATATTGGTCCCGCCGCTGCCACCGAACGACGCCTGATAGGTGTATTGCTGAATGCTGCTCGTACTGCCCAGTTTACCATAGCTAGCACGGACTTTCAGGTTCGAAACCTGTGAAAAATTGTCCCGCACAAAAGCCTCTTCACTCACTTTCCAGCCTACCGAAAAGGACGGAAACACACCCCATTTGTTAGCCGGACCGAAGCGGTCGGAACCATCCCGGCGTACGTTGGCGGTAAAAAGGTATTTGTCCGCAAATGTATAGTTGATCCGCCCGAATTGCGAAAGCAGGCGCGTTTGCGGGAACTCTCCGCCGCTTGTTTTGTAGGTACTCGGGTTGGTGGTCATGCCCAGGTTATAGGTAATCACCTGAAAACCCTGTGCTTCACCGTGCAGGTTGCTCAGGTTGGACTGATATGCCTCGTAACCCGCCATTGCCTTGATCTCATGGCGCCCGAAGGTCTTCGCGTACGTGAGTACGAAGTTGCCGGTAAAGTTCCGGGTATTGTTCTGGTCGCGGCTCAGGAACGCATTCACATTTTTAAGCGTACCAAAATCATAAGCTTCTGTAAACTTATAATTGTTCACCGCGTAAATCGACGCCCCGAATGTCGAGCGGAAGTTCAGACCTTTGATGATTTCCCAATCGAGGTAAACGTTTCCTTCCAACGCATACTGGTTGTTCTTCGCGTGGTTGATGAGCTCGTTCGCCACGAGGTTGGGTCCGGTGAAAAAAGTACCGGTTTTCGCCCAGCCGCCGACGGGATTGGTCGGGTCGTACACGGGGATCACAGGCGCCGAGCGGAACGGGAATGTGCTGGTTTGCACCGGGTTGTTACGCGTACTCCAACCGTACAGCGTCTCTCCCACTTTCAAGCGGTTATTGATCTTGAAATCCGCATTGGAACGGATCCCATAGCGCTCGAACCAGTTGTCGATAATGGTACCGCCTTCGCGCTGGTAGTTGGCCGAGAGGTAATAGTTGGTCTTGGGCGTTGCACCCGAGAGCGAGAGCGAATAGCTCTGGTCGCTGCCGTTCTGGTAAATCTGATCGATCCAGTTGTTGTCGGGCAGCGTGTTGGGATCGCCCCAGCCGCTGGTATTCACGCCGGAAGCAGCCTTGGCTTTGATATAGTCGGGTGTATTCAGCATCGAATACAGGTTCACCGGCTTTCGTACTCCATAATAGGCATTGAAGTTGATATTCATTTTGTCGGACCCCGCCACGCCGCGCTTCGTAGTGACCAGCACCACGCCGCCTGCCGCCTGTGCGCCGTAAATGGCGGCCGCACTCGCATCTTTCAGAATTTCAATGGATTCGACGTCCTGCAAGTTAAAGTTATTACCTGCCGACATCCGGATTCCGTCCACAATATAAAGCGGCGCCATACCGCCGATGGAACCCACGCCGCGGATCACAATGTCGGAGCCGCCGCCTGGCGAACCATCCGGGCGCGTCACCTGCACGCCGGCCGCACGACCCTGCAATGCTTCATTCACGCTCCGTACCGGCAGGTTTTTGATCTCCTCCGACTTCACCGACGATACCGAGCCCGTCAGGTCCGAGCGTTTTTGCGTACCGTAGCCTACCACCACCACCTCTTCCAACGCCTTGTTGTCGATTTTCAGGGTCACGTCGATCTGGCTTCTACGGCCGACGATCACTTCCTGCGACATAAATCCTACAAAAGAGAACGTCAGTACCGCGTCGGCATCGGTAATATCAATGTTAAACACGCCCTGCTCGTTGGTGGAAGTACCGCGCTGGGTCCCTTTCTGGATCACGTTCACACCCGCGAGCGGCTCGCCTTTTTCGTCGGAAACCTTACCGGTGACGGTAATGTCGAAGATCGTTTGCAGGTTGACCTTCTTTCGCATCAATTCCGTCATTTTTTCCTTTAAAACCGGATCAGAGGTGAAGGAAAACGGCTCTTTCAGACTCGCCTGTTCTTTCGGTTTCCGCGCCGGCTCACGCTTTTTCTTCACAATGATTGTCTTGTCGACGATATTATAGGTCAATGGCTGCCCGGCAAAGCAGGCGTCCAGCACCTCTTTCAAAGGCGCGTTCGTCACATTGATATTGACCTTTTCGGCCTGATCCAGCATTTCAAGGTCGCAAATGAAGAGGAAGCCCGTTTGTTTCCTGACGGTCCTGAGCACTTCCAGTAAAGTTGCGTCCTTCTTTTTGATCGATACCTGCTGGGCGAATGTATCTTCGGCCAGCACCTGCAATGTACCAATCAGGAATATCAACACGGTTAATTTCATCGTCAGGAGGACTTTGCCAAAGTCGGTTCGGTGTTTTATGGCATACAGCTCCCATCGAGAACGGATAAGTATATACGCTCTCCATAAGGCAGTTTTGCCCTTGTATACAAATTTCATAGTTTTGTATGCCTGGTTAAAGTGAATGTATCGTTGTCCAATGATAGCAGGACTGATCAGGTCGGTCCGGGTGCGGTCGCAACGCATCCGGTCTTTTTCCTCATCATCCTTTTCAATAAGCAGCTCAGGAGGAGTTCAGGAGGCTCATGTCAGGGAAGTTTTAAGTTGAAGGTATTTAATCTGTATTTTTCACGGTAATTTTCCTGTCGTCAATCCGGAACTGGATTCCGCCCGTCATTTCGAGCATTTTCAGCACTTCCGACACATTGTTTTTGCGCGAGATCGTCCCGGCAAATGACTTTCGCTCCACATCTCCCTCATATTTCACGTCCAGATCGTACCAGCGCGAAATCTGCCGCATAATCTCCCGGATATTACCGTTGAACTCAAACCGCCCCTCCTTCCACGCGACAACAGTCTCGGTATCAACCATTTTAACGGCAATATCATGCACCGGTTCACCCGCAACCACGCGCGCCTGCTGGCCCGGCGTAAGCACTTTGGTCACTTTGTCCTTTTTCACACGCACGGAGCCTTCGAGCAAAGTAGTCTGCATGGCAGGCTCGTCGCCATAGGAGCTGATATTGAAATGCGTACCTAAAACAGTGATTTCCATATCCTTACCATTCTGATTTTTATCCGCTACACGCACCAGGAATGGCCTCGACTTATCGGGTTCTATTTCAAAATAGATCTCGCCCATCATTTCCACGTCCCGCCTGTCGCCTTTAAAAGCGGTGGGATATTTCAAGCTCGACCCGGCATTGAGCCAGGCCCGGGAGCCGTCCGGCAGCACGATCTTATACTGTCCTCCGAGCGGCGTTTTGAGCACATTATAGGCCACATCGCCATCATTTACGCTGTTTTTACCATATATCACTTCCCCTTTCGATTTATCGATGGTGGTTCCCGGCTGCACCAGGAGATTTCGCTCGGTAATCGTATTCAGGTCGTAAGTCCGGCCGTCGGCCAGGGTAAGGCTCGCCCTGTTACCTCCCGCAGCCGCATCCTCCCCGTACACGCTATGCATAACTGCGACCGGAGGCACGGGCTTCGATTTATTGAACCACCGGTAGCTTCCGTACACGAGAAATAGCACCACCGAAGCCGCCGCTAGCCTGAATAACCACATCGGGCGAGTACCGTGAGACTCTTGCTGGTCAACGCCGAGCTCTCGCCCGCTCCCCTGCTCCCCGTCGTTGGCGCCAAGCCCCAGTTCGTTGGCGCCAAGCTCCAGCTTGGTGCCTCGCATCCCGGTAGCCGAAAATATCGAACTCAGAATATCGTCCGCCGTTTCGTCGGATAATGCATGGTTTGCGCCATCGTTCCGGATAAACTGGTCGATCAGCCCATTGATCTGCTCACGGTTATCGTCCGAAAGCAGCATAGCCATCAGTTCTTCCCGCTCTTCGTCGGTTATTTTTTTCTCACAATACCGGAAAAACAAGTCGTCCAGTCGTCGGTTTTGCATAGGTAGTCAGGATTACGGACGGCTTTTGCCGACCTTCACCCGTAAAGACTCCCGCCGGAAACTTTCGGGGGACAATGCGACAAAAAAAAGTTTAAAAATTAATTTACCAGGAAAAACAGCAGCCAGGAAATCGAGATTTCGAGCTTCAATTTGCTGTACGCGCGGATGTGGCGCAACGCGCGGGCGAGGTGAGTTTTGACCGTTTCGGAAGAGATACGGAGCTTTTTCGCGATTTCGTCGCGCTTCAACTCCTGCTCCTTGCTCATAAGGTAAACCTGTTTTTGCTGCGCGGGCAAAAGCTCCACCGCCTGATGCACGATTTCCTCGATTTCATGGTCGAGCAGGCGGTTATAAGTCGTATTTTCCCCGGCAGGCAGTTCGAGTTGGAGATCGTCGACGAGTTGTTGCTGCCGGGCCATCCTTTTGAGAGCCGAAAAAACGTGGTTGCGGGTCATGATGAACAGGTAATCCTCGAAACCGGCGATTTCGAGCAACGCTTCCCTTTTTACCCATAATTTCAAAAACACGTCCTGAACAACCTCCTCTGCCAGAAAGCTGGAATGGGTGAGCCTAAATGCGGCGGAATAGACCTTGTCGCGATACCAATGAAACAACGTGGCAAATGCCTTTTCGCTCCCGCCTGCAATATCAGTCAGCAACTCCGTTTCATTATGTAACGCGTCTATCTTCAATGGAATACATGGCAGATTTGCACAAATGTAAACATGAAAACGGATCAAATAGGAAAATATGGTTATTAAATGTTTTTAAAAAGGGAAAAGAGGGAGGAAAGGGAGGATGGAGGATGGAGGAAAGGGAGGAAGGAGGAGGTGTCAAGTATAGTCAGGTATTGTCAGATGTAGTGCGATCCCCTTCCTCCCTTCCTCCCTTCCTCCCCTTCCTCCCTACTTCAAAACCTTCCTCATCTTCTGATAAATCTCCGTATTCTCGTAAACTCCCCTGAAATCCAGTGAATGCGGGCCGTAGGCGAATACTGGTACCATAATGCCCGTGTGGTCGCCGGTGCTGAACTGGCCGTCGACGTAGCCGGTTTTCAGGTTGCCGTCCAGGAGCGTGAGGCCGCCGGTTTCGTGGTCGGCGGTAACGATCACCAGCGTTTCTCCATTGGAATCGGCAAAACGGAGCGCCTCTCCTACCAGCTTATCGAAATCCAGCATTTCGGTCACCACGTACGGTACGATGTTCGCATGGCCGCCGTAATCGACTTGCGCGCCTTCGGCCATCATGAAGAAGCCTTTGGGGTTCGATTGCAGCGATTGAAGTGCTTTTTGAAATGAATCTTTGAGGAAATCGCCCCGGCCTTTCTGCATCGATACCACGTGTTTGTCGTCGAGCAGCACGAAGGGCGCTTTCATATCAGCCAAGTCATTCCAGTTGTTGGACACCTGGTAACCGCGTGCTTTCAACGAATCGGCTGTTTTTGTTTTATCAAAATGACTGTACCCACCGCCGATCAGCACATCCACAGGTTCATTCAGGTAATCGGTTGCGATTTCCTCCATCTGGCTCCGTTCCGGGCGGTGCGCATAGAAGCAAGCCGGGGTAGCGTCGGTAATGTCGCCCGCGGAGATCAACGCCGCCTTCCGACCCATGGCTTTCACCTGGCGGATAATGGAGGGCACCGCTACAAGGTTCGAATCGACCCCGATAGCGCGGTTTCTGGTTTTATGGCCCGTCGCGAAAGCGGTGGCACCCGCGGCGGAATCGGTAATGTAGTTATCCGAAGAAGCCGTTTTGGAAAAACCAATATTCAGGAACCGACTGAGATGGAGGTCCCCGCGGTTGGCAGTGAGGCCTGAGTATATCTGCGCCAGGCCCATCCCATCGCCAATGAGCAGGATGATGTTCTTGACCTTGCCAAGCGCGTCATTGTTTTTGTAAGTGGGTTGATAGGGCTTGTAAAACTCCGTGGATTGGTATTCGGCGTTCTTGCGGCCGCTCAGAAAGATACCCAGCTCAGCAACATGGTCGGTGTTGATGTAATCCGCACCGAGGTTCATCAGCACTTTCCAGGCGTTGATATTATCCGGACTGGCCCAGAAACGGAACGGTTTGCCCATTGCATGTGCATTGGCAATTGCGTCCACCAATGCTTTGCGGTCCTTTTCAACAGGAATACCTTTTCCGTTCCATTGCGAATATTTATGAAAATCCTGGCTGATCATTCCAAGCCGGGCAGCCTGTGCGGCAGTGTAGGTTACGCCCGGGCGGCCATCGAAGAAAATGTAGGCCGGATACTGCTCAAATTGATCCGGTGCAGGCGTATTACCGCTCACAACCACTTTCACGGAGCCTTTCGGGGCCAGCAATGCCTCATGCGGCGCCAATGCTTTCACCAATGCCTGTAAAGTAGGCTGCGATGAAGTTTTAAGGTCAACCAGCAGGGTCAACACCCGGCTTTTATCTTTATAAATGCTCCCTTGATTTTGAGTGATTCGTTTGATAATCTGCTGCAAATACAGCTTTTCAAAAGTACGGTCGGCACTAATGTCCTTCGAATCATGCGCGACGAAAAGTGTATCGTTCCGGAAATGCACGTCGGCCTCCACCGACCCGAACTGGTGCTGGTAAGCCAGTGAGAACGGCGCGGCCTGCATGTAATCGTTGTGCGAATGCGCGCGCGACAAGGGATTATCGTTGCTATTCTGAGCGGAAACAGCCCAGGGCAACAGGGCAAAAAGGGGAATTGTTAGTCGGGAAAAAGCTTTCATGAATGGGTATCCCGGCGGTTTGGATAGCGGATTGGGGCCGGGATTTACCCGCAAATATCCGCTGAAATGGCATTCGCCATACCGGGAATGCCATTTTCATAACAATTATTTAAAACCAGTCGGCCGGCTTACAATCCGCTTTCAAACCATCGCGCCTTATACACATGCATATCCGGGAACGCGAAGCTGCGTGCAGGCTCATGGAATTTGACATGGAATGTCCACCAGCTTTCTTCGGGAATGGTGTAAATGTATTGCCCGGAGGCGTCGCGGCCCAGGCTTTTGACATTCTCCGCATCCGGGAACCCTTCGATTTTGGCAAACTGCTGCGTCGCCAGGCTGAACAGCCAGGTACCGTGATGCTCGGTCACAAACAAATCGCCCGACGCATTCGCGGGCTGCAATTCGTGGCCGCCAATGCCGGGGATCGTCCATTTGGCCACCATTTTGAGGCTATTTCCGGAAATGATCTTGTACTCGCGCAGCACATCGTATCCCAATGCGAAAAGGCTCTGCCGTTTTTTATTCCACACGACGCCATGCGCCGAATAGAGGCTGTCGGTGTACAATGCTTTATCAGGTTGTTTCAGTGAAAAAAGCATGAGCTTGTTCCCTGCAGGTTGTACCGAAGCGGCGGCGGCAATGAGGTCGCCGGGCAGCAATTCGATCGAATGCGCGTTGGGAACACCGGCGTGGAAAAGTACCTTCTTATCCTTCACATCCAGCAATGCAATGGCCCCGCTGGACGATGATACGAGCAACTGCTTGCCTCCTCGAACAGCCTTGCAGTCGTCCATCGTGTTGAACAGCTTCGTCCGGAAATGCTCCGGTAAATCCATCGCCTGATGCGCGTCCCACGACCATATGATCTCTGGAATACTATCTTTGGATTGAGTATAATCCACCAGCAGCACTTTGCTATCGCCGCAAACCAGGAAGGACTTTTTGGGAATAGACTGGGAAATAGCAGGGCCGATGGCGATCAAAAGACATGCAGCGCCGATAAGGGTTCTGTTCAGCAAACGGGTCATGGAATGGATTATCACTGTTAAAAAATTGAACTGCCGCGAAGTTAGCGCCGTAACCGCTGGATTACCTTCCAAAAAGCGCTATCCGCCTGAAAAATAATGTATTCTTAACAATTTGGAATTATCCTGACCATACGCTCCCCGTAGTTTTGGGCATACCAAACGGCGCTATATGTGGGCTTATTTACTTTTTGACAAAAACAGGTTCCTGAAATCCGTCTTCTGGCTTTTTACACTATTCTTCCTGACAGAAGCCACACCCCCCACCTGCGAAATGGCCGAACAGCCCGGCGCCTATCCGGCCCAATGGGCGTTGGATTCGGCCGATGCTGGCAGTTTCTCCGTCATTACCTACAACATCGCCGGGCTTCCCCAGCTCATTTGCAGCGCCGCCACGCCCCGAAAAGAAAGCATTTCCGCCATAGGCCGCCTGCTCAACCGCTTCGACATCGCCCACGTACAGGAAGATTTCAATTACAATCAATATTTGTACAATGGCGGCAATACCCATCGCTTCCGTACGCCGACCAAAGGGGCGGTCATGACGGGCGACGGCCTCAATACCCTCTCCAAGTTCCCGGTAAAACAACTCCGCCGCATTGCGTGGACGGACTGCACCGGTGCAGATTGCCTTACGCCCAAAGGTTTCACCTATACACGCATCGAAATTGCCCCTAACCGCTTTATCGACTTCTACAACGTACACGCAAACGCGTACAACCATCCGCGTGCTGCGCTGGCGCGGCGCCACAATATAGAACAGCTGTCTGCCTACATCCGCGCGCATTCGTCCGGCAACGCCGTAATCGTAATGGGCGATTTGAACGGCCGGTATAGTTTCGGGCAGGATAATGTGGATTGGTTGTTAAAGGAGAATGGATTGAGCGATGCTTGGTTACATTTGCATTGCCGCGACATCCTTCCCAAAATAAAGGAAGGACGACCGTCCAATGACATTCTTTCCATTAATGATTCAACAGAAACAATTGATAAAATACTGTATCGCAACAGTACATCCATTCAATTGGAGCCGTCCGACTATGTTTTAGAAAAACAATCATTTTACAATGAGAACGGCATTCCACTTTCAGATCACCATCCCGTTTCAGCGCGGT
>DATMSL010000099.1:0-2285 GCA_035565435.1 Dyadobacter sp.
ATCGTCATTCTCTCAATTCCCTTTTAACTCTTTAAAATGAAAAAAGCATTTCTATTCCTCTTTGCATTTGTTCTGTTTACGGTAGGTCATGTGAGCGCGGCGCAGGTCGACACCGTGGAGGTGAATAGCGCGGTGATGAAAAAGAACCTCAAAGTGGTTGTGGTAAGGCCGGCAGGGTATAGTTCAGGCAAGGAGTTTCCGGTGGTGTACCTGCTGCACGGTTACAGCGGGAACCATTCCAACTGGATTACCAAAGCACCAGGTATCCAACAAGCCGCCGACCATTACAAGATGATCATTGTGTGCCCCGACGGCGGTTTCAGCAGCTGGTATTGGGATAGCCCGGTGGATCCGCAGTCGCAGTTCGAGACCTACGTTTCGAAAGAACTGGTTTCCTATGTCGACAAAAACTATAAAACCATCAAAGACCGCAAAGGGCGTGGCATTACCGGGCTGAGTATGGGCGGCCACGGAGCCTTGTATCTCGCATTGAAGCATCAGGATGTATATGGCACCGCCGGAAGCATGAGTGGCGGTGTGGATATCCGTCCTTTTCCCAATAACTGGGATATGGCCAAGCGCCTGGGCAGTTACGCGGAGCAGCCCGAAAGATGGGAGAAGAACACGGTGATCAACATGCTTCATTTGCTGACTCCCAACTCGCTTTCACTCCTGATCGATTGCGGTACCGAGGACTTCTTCTATGGCGTGAATGAAAACCTGCACAAGCAGCTCGAATATCGCAAAATCCCGCACGATTATATCTCCCGTCCGGGCGCGCACAACTGGCCTTACTGGGAGAATGCAGTGCAGCATCAGCTCCTTTTTATGAATAATTATTTCAATAAAAAATGATATAACCTGCTTACTATGAGGTTTTTTGTTTTCGCGCTGGCATTGTGCCTGATTGTTTTACCCAAAATAATATTCGCCCAGGAGGGTAATGGGGCACTACCGGATCCATTTACGTTTAATAATGGAAAGAAGGTGAAATCGGTCAAGGAGTGGGAAAGCAGGCGGAAGGAAATCCTCGAAATCATGACGCGCGAAATGTATGGCGTAGCACCGGAAAAGCCCCAAAACATGCGTTTCGAAGTATTTGACCTGGATAAGAACGCACTGGGCGGTAAAGCGACGCGCAAGCAGGTGACGGTTCATATCACCGAAAAAGGCAAGGAAGCGAAGTTCGACTTGCTGATTTACATTCCCAATCAGGTCAAACTTCCGGTACCCGCCATTATCGGGATCAATTTCATCGGTAACCAAGCCATCCATGCGGATCCCGGTATTAAGCTGACGACCGCCTGGGTCGAGAAGAGCGGAATGTTCCCTTGTTCGGCCGATGGGAAGGCAGGTGATGCCTGCCGGGGCGTAAATGCCTCGCAATGGGCGGTGGACAGCATCCTCGCACGCGGGTACGCGCTGGTGACGCTCTACCGAGAGGAAATTGCTTCCGACCGGAAGGAGTACGCATTTCAAACGGGCGTGCACCCATTATACCCCGAGTTGCAGCAACGTGAAGATAATTTCGGTACCATCGCCGCCTGGGCGTGGGCACTGAGCCGCGGGCTGGATTACCTCGAATCCGACAGGGATATCGATGCCAAACGCGTGGCGGTGTTCGGCTTTTCGCGTTTGGGGAAGGCAGCGCTCTGGGCCGGCGCAACGGACCGGCGCTTTGCCGCCGTACTTAGCAACGAATCGGGGGCGGGTGGCGGCAAACAGTTCCGGCGTGGAATCGGGGAGGATATTAACCGGCTATGTACGGTATTCCCGCATTGGTATGCCCGGAGTTTGTGTAAATATAAAGGGAAAGATACCGAGTTGCCGTTCGATCAGCATTTCGTCCTTTCGCTCATTGCCCCTCGGCCGGTTTACCTGGCTACGGCCGAGGACGACAAGAATGCCGATCCGAAGGGTGAGTTTGCCACCGCGCGGGCCGCGGATGCGGTGTACCGGTTTTTAGGGACGAGTGGTTTTCCCGACGTGCCATTTCCGGCGCTGAATCAGCCTGTATCGGGTCAAATCGGCTTCCATATTCGTCCGGGCGGGCACGACGTTAAAATGTTCGACTGGATACAGTTTTTAAATTTCTCTGATTTACATTTGCAAAAATAGACCGAACCTAATATTTAATTTTACTATTCAGCTAAATGAGCAACCATTCGTCTGTCGGCACCGTTCACGCCTCCCCGCCCAAGTTTACTGACAAAAAATACCTTGTTACCCTGGTCTTTGTTACATCCCTTTTCATGTTCTGGGGGATTGCGATTACGCTGGGTGAC
>DATMSL010000100.1:0-5745 GCA_035565435.1 Dyadobacter sp.
GTGCTATCCAGTTTTAAAGCGGGTTTTCATCCTGGTTCTGGTGGGAATGGTGTCGGCAAGGGCTCAGACAACCTACAATTTGCAGCAAGCCCTGCAAACGGCAAAGTCCAATAACCCCATTCTCAAACGCGAGCAATTCAATGTCGACATCTCGCAGGCCGACATTACCACAGCGCAGCTCCGCCCTAATCTGATATTGAACAACCAGTCGTTGCAGCTGGTGCAATCTTCCAAGTTCCCTGAAAACACAGGGTGGCTTAACGGGGCCAACCGGCAGATCTGGTGGCAACTTACCAAGCCTTTTCAGCTGCCTGTACAGCGAGAGAACAAAATTAATTTCGCACAGCAAAACGTCAGGCTCACCCAAAAGCAATATGCCGACACGGAACGCCATCTGTTTCAGTCAGTTGCGCAGAAATGGCTGGATGTCTGGGCCGCACGTAAGCAACTCGATTTATTGGGTACTGCGAAGGCCAATGTCGATTCACTGGCGAACATCAACCGCTTACGCTTGAAAAACCAGGTGATCACCACCACCGACCTCGCCCGCACGGAGCTGCTCGCGAACCAGTACGATATTCAGCTCAAATCGGCATCGCAGCAATATCGCAACGAGCTTTCGAATCTGAAATTCCTGATCGGCGTCCAGGACTCGATTCAGATCGACACCACCGACCGGTTTGCCTTCGCATTCCCCGACCGGATGGACGCCATTGTGGAGCAGGCGTTGCAGAACCGCACCGATATCCAGGCCATCAAGTCGACGATGGATGTAGCCGATGCCAATATCAAGCTGCAAAAATCCAGCGCATTACCCGTTCCTGAACTCGGCCTTATTTACAACCCGCAGAATAAGGCACACTACATGGGCGTGTATGGGACCATCGAAATACCCATTTTTTCAAGAAATCAGGGTGAGATCAAAAAGTCGCAGGTGCTGAAACAGCAAGCCGAACAGGACCTCCGCGCCACCGAGACGCAAGCACAGACCGAAATCCTTACAGCTTATAAAAGCTACATCACACATAAACAAAACTTGCAGAATTTCAATCAGTTACTAACTCAATCCCAAACAATTCTTAACAGTGTTAAATATTCTTACCTCCGTGGCGGGACGACGATCATCGACTTCCTGGAAGCCCAGCGCAGCTGGCTCGATACGCAGCAGCAGTATTACGATGTCCTCGGCCAGTACCGCCAGAGCTACATCGACCTCCTTTACGCATCCGGAATGATCAATCAAATCGCGCAATAATCATGAAGAACATACTCGTTTGCACCTGCCTGGCCATGACATTATTAGCAGGCTGCAAGAACAAAGCCGCCAACAAGCCTATGCCGGACAATTCCTCGCCGGTCGTAAATGCTTCGGGCACCAAAATATCGTTTCCGCTGGCCGAAAGCGCGAATTTTTTCCAGACTGAGAAGATTTCCAGCTCCTCGCTCATGGCGAATGTAACCGCTCCGGCGAAAGTTTCCGCCACCGTCCTGCGCTCGAATGAGGGCGCCTCGGGCAACATCGTGTTATTCGATAACCCTGAGCTTGCGGGCAACTATACCCAGCTTTTGCAGCATTTGACGATGATCAACCAAATCCAGAACATCAACATCCGTCAGCGCAAAACCGAACTGTCGCGCATTAAGGACTTGCAAGAGCACGGCGCAGCCACCGGTAAGGACCTGCTTGAATCGCAGACTGCATTGTCGATGGAGGAAACCAACCTGATCAACGAACGTGCAGCCATTATCGAGCATGAAACCAAATTGAAAGCGGGCGGTTTCGAGCCGAAACAGCTCCGCACCGCGCCCGCAGGTACCGCGTACATCATATGCGACGTACCCGAGAGCGACATCAGCCAGGTGAAAAAAGGCGGTAAATGCACCATCCAGTTCACAGCATTCCCGAACGAGGACTTCACCGGCACCATCGACGACATTGCCGACCTTGTAGACCAAACCACCCGGATGATCAAGCTGCGCGTGAATATCAACAACTCCAACGGCAAGCTCAAAGCCGGGATGTTCGGAACAGTTGCATTTGGTTTGAGCGAGGGCAAAAAACTCAGTATCAATAAAGATGCACTGGTTACCGTACAGGGCCGCAATTATGTTTTTCTGAAAACAGCGCCGCAGGTTTTCGAGCGCCGCGAGGTGAACATCGGCGACCAGATCGGTGACCGCATTGTCGCATTCAGCGGCCTGAAAGACGGCGAGGATGTGGTGATCAAGGGCGTCATGCAACTCAAAGGTTTATCGTTCGGCTATTAACCCCTCCCGGATATGCTTCAAGCCCAGATCTTCATCAGTGCCGATCACTGGAAGGACGAAATTCCGCTATTTGAGTACATTATGCAGTTTTTGGTGAAACAGAAAGTGCAGGGAGCGACGGTGTACCGTGGCCGCCTCGGCTTCGACGGCAAGCACCTCAGCCGCCCCAACGACCTGTTCAGTTTCGACGAAACACCCATGGTCATTTCCTTCATAGACGAGGAAGAAAAAGTTAAATCCGCATTGACATTACTTCGGAAAGAAGTGAAAAGCGGGTTTATAGTCACCAACCATGTAGACAAGTGGATTTAAAATGATCAAGAACCTGCTTTTTTTCAGCCTTCGCAACCGGTGGGTCGTGATCGCTGTGAGCGTAGTGCTGATGGGCGCCGGCTACTGGTGCTTCACACAGCTCAAAATAGAGGCTTATCCCGATATTGCCGATACCAATGTGATCGTAGTAGCCCAATATCCCGGCCGCGCCGCCGAGGAAGTGGAACAACAGGTTACCGTTCCCATCGAAAGGGCCCTGCAAAACACCCCAAATGTGCTCGACAGACGCAGCCGGACCATCTTCGGGCTGTCGGTAGTCCAGCTGACGTTTAAAGACGGCACAGACGATTATTTCGCCCGTCAGCAAGTTACCGAAAGACTGGCTTCTGCTGAGCTGCCGGACGGCGTTGCCCCAGAACTTGCGCCGCTCTCTACCGCGGTGGGTGAAATCCTTCGCTACGTGGTGGAAGCACCGCCGAGTTACAGCCCTACCCAGCTCCGCGATTTGCAGGATTGGGTGATCAAACCCGCATTGCTGCAAGTACCCGGCATTGCCGACGTCACCACTTTTGGCGGTCCGTTGAAGCAATTCCACATCATTACCTCGCCTGAAAAGCTGGTGAAATACGGCCTGTCGATGCAGAATGTGATCGACGCCATCAATGCGAACAACCAGAATACCGGCGGTAACGTGATTGCGCGCGGCGGCCAGGGCTTTGCTATTCGCGGGCTTGGGGCCATTAAAAATGAGCAGGATATTCAGAATATTGTTTTGAAATCAGATAACGGGGTGCCTGTTTTTGTACGGGATGTCGCCACTGTCGAAATCACGCCTCCGCCGCCAAGCGGGGTAATGGGCTACACCATAACCGCTGATAAAGTGGACGTTAGCAGTGGCGTGGAGGGTATTATCCTGCTTCGCCGCTACGAAAACCCGAGCGAAGTTTTGAAGGTATTGAAAGAACGCATCGCCGACCTCGAAGCCAGCGAACTGCCCGAAGGCGTACACCTGAAACCGCTCTACGACCGCAGCTTTCTCATCGACCATTCATTAGAAACTGTGGCGCATACGCTGTTTGAAGGCATTTCGATCGTGGTAATCCTGCTGATTTTCTTCCTCGGGAGCATCCGCAGCGCGTTGGTAGTGGCGCTTACCATTCCCTTCTCGTTGCTATTTGCGTTTATATTAATGCGTTTAACCGGCATTCCCGCCAACTTACTTTCCCTTGGTGCGATCGACTTCGGTATCATCGTTGACGGTGCGTGTGTGATGGCCGAGCATTTGATCCGCAAATACCGGACGGCCAGCCCCGAGGAGAAGCAGCAAGGAATCGTCAAAATCACGCTGCTATCCGCGCAGGAAGTAGGCCGGGAGATCTTCTTTTCAGTGACTATCATTATCCTCGCGTATATGCCTATCCTGCTCATGACACGCGTGGAAGGCAAGCTTTTCTCCCCCATGGCCCTGACGCTCGCATTCGCCGTGATCGGTTCCATGCTGGCCGCGCTGACGTTCATTCCCGTGCTGATTTCATTTGCCTATAAAAAAGCATTGGCCGACCCTGAAAAGCCGATGAAAGAGCATAAGAACTTTGTACTGGACTTCCTGACAAAGTCGTATTCCAATGCACTGAGCGGCTTTTTGAAAAACTATAAAGCCACGGTGCTCGTCGGTTTCAGTATCGTGACCGTGCTCGTTCTGTTTGGTATCAAACTGGGAACTGAGTTTTTGCCGACACTCGATGAAGGCTCGATATTCCTCCGGGGTAACTTTCCGGCGGGCATTACCATTCAGGAAAATGCGGGTTATGCGCCTAAAATCCGGAAGATCATTGCCAAATACCCGCAAATATCGTTCGTGATCACGCAAACCGGCCGCAACGACGATGGTACCGACCCATTCCCTGCCAACCGGAATGAAATCCTCGTGGGTTTGAAAGATTATGATCTTTGGAGCCACACCATTACCAAAAAGGAACTGGTCGAAAAGATCAAAGCCGACCTGCAAACGCAGCTTCCAGCGGTTGCATTCTCCTCCGGCCAGCCGATTATCGACCAGGTAATGGAGATCGTGACCGGCAGCGCGGCCGACTTGGCGGTGTCCGTTGTAGGCGATGATTTGAATATGATGCGCAAAAAG
The DNA here is from genome assembly GCA_035565435.1 of Dyadobacter sp. Lineage (GTDB taxonomy): Bacteria > Bacteroidota > Bacteroidia > Cytophagales > Spirosomataceae > Dyadobacter. The sequence continues at coordinate 4,682 of DATMSL010000100.1, forward strand.
GCCGAAGCCATTGCTAAAATCGTGAAAGCTACTCCGGGTGCCGACAACGTCAATATCGAGCAGGAAGGTCCTCAGGAACAACTGGCTATCAACATTAATCGCCAGGCAGCAGCCCGCTTTGGCATCAATGTAGCCGATATTCAGAATATGATCGAAGCAGCCATCGGCGGCAAGACCATTTCGACGCTTTACGACGGAACCAAGCGATACGATATCGTGATCCGCTTTCTGCCGAAATACCGTAATTCCATCGACGCGATCAAGAGCGTACAGGTACCTTCGCTCACGGGCGCGCTCATACCCATGAGCCAGCTGGCGGATATCCATTTCATTGAAGGCCAAACGAATATCTATCGCTATGGCAGCAAACGGATGGTCACCGTCCGCACCAACATCCGCGGCCGCGACCAGGGCGGTTTTGTGAAGGAGTTGCAGCGAAAGCTCAATGCCCGGGTTCATGTGCCGAAAGGTTACAGCATCATTTACGGCGGTCAGTACGAAAATCTCGAACGCGCCGGGAAACAGCTCGCATTCACCATTCCGCTGACGATCGTGATGGTGTTCCTCTTCCTCTTTATGCTTTTCAAAAATCTCCCGCACACCATGGTGACGATGAGCTGCATTCTGTTTGCATTGGGCGGCGGTATTGTGGCACTGCTGATCCGCGGCTACTACTTCAACGTTTCGGCCGGGGTTGGTTTTGTGAGCATATTCGGTATTTCGGTAATGGCTGGCGTGCTCCTGGTATCCGCATTGAACCGCACCGCGCAAGCGCATGAAAACGACCTTGCAAGCCATGTGCTCGAAGCATCTTCCGAACAGCTCCGGGCCATGCTGTCCATTCTGGTGGTAGCGATCATCGGTCTGGTACCAGCCGCTATTTCCTCCGGCATCGGCTCCGACGTTCAACGCCCGCTTGCGACGGTCATCATCGGCGGCTTGACGAGCACATTACTCTTCGCACCAATACTTATTCCGCCGTTGTATTTGTGGAGCGAAAAACGCCGTAAACCGCAGAAACCGAGGGAGGTTTTGGAATTGGAATAGGGTACTGAAAGATGTAT
>DATMSL010000101.1:0-4944 GCA_035565435.1 Dyadobacter sp.
GCCAGGTCATTTCGAAGGTAGTATCGTCGATCCAGGCGACGTTGGCGGCGATTTTAGTTTTCTTTTCGCCCGGTACAGGCGTGAGAACGAGTTTGAGCGGCATGGTCGATAAGTCGGTGAGACCGATTTTCCAGTTGCCCAAACCATTTACCACAAGGTGCTCCCCTTTATCGTCGGTTACGCGGAAGAGGCACCAGCCTTTATCGAACTCGAAGGCAACTTTATTGATTTTTAACTCATTATCAGCCAGCTTAAATGCCTTTCCATTCATTTTCGAAGCTAGTTCAGAAGCCGGCTTTCCTGGCGTAAGTGGTAATGCCAGCGAGCTGAGCTTCTTCTGCATTTCGGACTGGACGCCTTTGTCGGCCGGAACGCCGGTTGCCTTCACAGTCGGCAGGATGTGTTTCCAAACGTGGTTCAGAATGGCTTGCATATCGCCGGTTTCGCTGGTAATGGCCAATACCATGTCTTCCTTTGGCATTACGATGCAATATTGTCCGAAAGCACCGTCGCCGCGGTAAGCACCATTTCGGCAACGCCAGAATTGGTAACCATAACCTTGCTGCCAGTCGTCATCCTCAGGCTTCCTATTACTTCCTTTCGACATAATATGTGAGCGTGTAGCTTCCTCAATCCAGGCAGCTGGCAGAATGCGTTTGCCATTGTACTCCCCTTTTTGCAAATACAACTGCCCGAATTTGGCAATATCCTCCGTTTTCACCCGTAATCCCCAGCCGCCGGTATTAATGCCCTTCGGATCCACTTCCCAATCTACATCTTCGATCACCAGGGGCTGGAAAAGGCGTGGTTTGAGGTATTCGAGCAAAGTTTGGCCGGTCAGTTTCTGAATGATGGCCGACAGCATGTACGTAGCGCCGCTGTTGTACACAAAGAATGTACCGGGTTCGTGCTCCACCGGTTGTGCGAGAAACGATTTCACCCAGTTATCACTGCCCGATTCCCGCAGTTTGCCGGTAGTGTCCTTGTCGTGGCCGGTCGACATGCTAAGGAGGTCACGCACACGCATGGCCGCGAGGTTGGCGCTTACAGTCGCAGGTTTGTCGTCCGGGAAAAAAGAAATGACTTTATCGTCCACTTTCAACTTACCTTCTGCTACCGCAAAGCCGATAGCAGAGGAAGTGAAGCTTTTGCTGAGCGAATACAAAGTATGTTTCAAATCCGGTGCATAAGGTGCCCACCAGCCCTCGGCGACTACTTTTCCCTGGCGCAGGACCATCAGACTATGCAGGTTCAGCCGGTCGGTTTCAACGGCATTGGCAAAGTCGAGAATACCTTTGCCCGACATTCCCTGCGCTTCCGGCGAGCTGCGCGGCAACTGTCCGTAGCTTAGCGACGACGCCCAGGTCGACGCCGGAATAGCGCTGATTACACCCAATTGAAGGGCTCCAAACCCTAGTTTTTGAAGAAACTCCCTGCGGTTGTACGACATGATGATATGAATGCTGGTGATCAAAAATTTCTGGCGGACAGGCGGACGCGTAGCATTTCCTCAGGGAGCGCTATCTTTGCACCAATCACAAAACAAATGACCGCATGCCGGAGAACGCAACTTCCTTTCAATCGCTTGGATTGTCCGAACCATTACTAAAAACCATTGCTGAACAGAATTATACTCAACCATATCCGATTCAGCAGGCCGCAATTCCAGCCATTTTGAAAGGGAATGATGTACTTGGCATCGCCAAAACAGGCTCCGGGAAAACGGCAAGCTTTGTATTGCCTATTCTGGAATCATTTCAAAACAGGCCGCCTGCGAAAAACCGGCACATTACCGCATTAGTACTCGTGCCTACCCGCGAGTTGGCGGTTCAGATCGGCACGGTTTTCCAGACTTTCGGCGAAAGACTTCCACGTAAGGTGAAAACGCTGGCGGTTTTTGGCGGGGTATCCATTAACCCGCAAATGATCGCATTGCAGCATGTGGAAATCCTGGTTGCGACGCCCGGCCGGTTGCTCGAATTGCTATCTTACAAAGCGCTGAACTTATCTGAAACGCGCATTCTGGTGCTGGACGAGGCCGACAAAATGCTGAATATGGGTTTTGCGGATGAAATGCGCGACATTTTCTTCCTGCTGCCTAAAAACCGCCAGAGCATTCTCTTCTCGGCTACATTAGGCGATGAAGTAGATAAAATCAATAAGAACCAGTTGAAAAACCCGATCCGGATAGAGATCCAAGAGGAAGAGCAGAACCTGGATCTGATCAAGCAAACTGGCTACTTCGTCGATCCTGACCGAAAGGGGCCGCTATTGAGATATTTGATCAAATCACAACAAATGAAGCAGGTGCTGGTGTTCGTTTCGGCGACACGAACCGCGGATAACCTCGTCGAAAAGCTGAAAAAGAACGGTATCGACGCTATGGCCATGCACAGCAAAAAAAGCCAGGGTGCACGCACCGAGGCTTTGAATAAGTTTAAATCGGGAAAACTGAATGTACTGGTAGCTACGGACCTTGCATCGAGGGGGATCGATATCCAGTTTCTGCCTTATGTAATCAATTTTGAGCTACCGCGCTCTCCGAAGGACTATGTGCACCGCATTGGCCGGACGGGCCGGGCCGAAAACCCGGGAGAGGCTATTTCGCTGATCTGCCCCGAAGACGTCCATCATTTCAAAATCATCCAGAAAAAGATGGGTAAGCGTGTTGAAATGATGGAGTCTTACGATATCGAACTGCGGGGCTATTAAATACTATTTCTTCTTGGCCGCCAGGTCGACAATGTCCTTCTTGCTCCCTGTCCAGAATGCAATTTTCCGGCGGTTATAAGTGTAAGTAACCGCCACCGAGTCGCCCCAGCTGATCACAGCAGGATAGGAATATTCGTCTTCCTTCTTACCGGTTGCGATGTCAATCTTATCAGTCCAGTTCTGGCCATCGTCGTACGAAAGGATTAGCGAGAGCGGTGAGCGGGAGCCCCAATTGTGGTCGTCGGGGTTATAGGCGAGTACCAATGTGCCGTCGGCTAGTTTGGCAAGGTCAATGCCGCTATTCGGGTTAGGCAATGAGGTCTTTTTAATGGTCGACCAGGTTTTTCCATTGTCCTTCGAATCGCTACGGCCGATCACGCCGCCGGTCGTACGCACCAGCATATGCACCTGCCCGGGCTCAGACTCCCACAATGTTGGCTGAATAGCGCCTTTTCCTTTAATTTCCGTCGTGTCTATCTTGAAATACGGGCTGGCCGTCCAGGTTTTGCCTTTATCGGTGCTGCGGTCTACAAATACTTCCCAACGGTTCACTTCATTCGAAGCGCCTGCCAGCCAGTCGCCGTTCGAAAGCTCAATCAGCTTGTCTTTCACCGGACCGCGGCCGCCTTTATCACCCTTCACGAGTTCATAGGCTTCCGACCACGTTGCACCATTATCCGAGGAAGTCTTCACCCACGTTTCCCACTGGGCAATCTCTTTCCCTACTTTGAAATACAAAATCACTTTTCCATCGGCTGTTTTCTGCAAAACCGGGTTCCAATGCGCATCCTCGCGGATTTTAGCGACTTCAATCGGAGCGCTCCAATTGCCGGGGCGCCCTTTCGAAAGCCAGATACCTACGTCCGGGTTCTTTTCTTCCGTGCCGCCAAACCATGCTACGAGAAACTGCCCGTCATCGAGCCGCACGAGCGTGGAAGCATGGCATTGCGGAAAGGGACGCTGATCGCCGAAAACGAATTCTTTGTCATTCGCGAGCGAATCCAGTTTCTTGTCCTCTGCCGTTTCCGTCTGTTTCGAGCCGCAGGATGTCATCACAATGGAGCCCAGCAGCAAAGTAGCCGCCAGCCACTTAGATTGCATTTTGTATTGTAGCATGGATTAAATGATAGGTTAAACGTTTTGCAGAATACCCTGCCAAACCGAAAATAGGCTATTATTTGAGCAACTTCTTCAATTCGTTCATGACCGCGGCGGGAGCCTGATCTTCGTAAAGAATGCTGTAAACCGCGTTGGTGATGGGTAGATTAACGTGATAAGTCTTGTTGAGCTCCTGGATACTCCTGGTGGCATAATAACCTTCCGCGATCATCTTCATTTCGAGCTGCGCAGCTTTAACACTATATCCCCGGCCGATCATATTACCGAACAACCGGTTGCGGCTGAACTGCGAATACGCCGTCACCAGCAAATCGCCCAGGTATGCTGACGAACTCAGATTCCTTTCGCGCGGATCGAGGGCTGTAACCAGACCACCGATTTCCTGCATCGCATTGGACACTAGTACAGCCTGGAAATTGTCGCCATACCCGAGCCCATGCGTGATCCCGCACGCGAGCGCGACGATGTTTTTCATCACTGCGGCATATTCTACGCCATAAAGGTCGTCGAGCGCGTTGGCTGTGACGTAGCGGCAGGTCATCAGCTCCGCAAAATCTTCCGCCGCCGGACATTCTGTGGAAGCAATAGTCAAGTAGGACTGCTTTTCCAAAGCCACTTCCTCCGCATGGCACGGGCCGGCTATCACGCAGGTATCCTTCATTTCAATGCCGAAAGCATCGGCAACCCAGTCGGTAACGAGCGCATTCTGGCCAGGTACCATTCCCTTGATGGCTGAAACGATGCGCTTGCCCTGCAAATGCTTCGCGGATAAATGCTGTAAAGATTCCTGAATGAACGCAGCTGGAACTGCGAGGATGATATAGTCCGCTCCCCTTACCGCGTCGGTTGTTTTTTCGAAAACCTTCACTTTCTTGGGTGAAAGCACTACGTCGCTGAGATAGCTAGGGTTGTGGTTGAACTTTCGGATATGGTCGATATCCTTCTGGTTTCGAAGCCACCAGCGGATTTGAACGTGATGTTGTTCGCAGAGAATTTTGATTAGAGCAGTCGCCCAGCTTCCCCCGCCTATCACGGCAATTTTAGTATGATTTAAAAAACTCATCCGGCTGGATTGTCAGAATTTGGCTGAAATATGGGGCCAAAATAGCTGAA
>DATMSL010000102.1:0-2660 GCA_035565435.1 Dyadobacter sp.
TATAAATTTTTCAATACACTTTTTTTAAATGGAATTTTACCCATTTTATGAAGGTGTCAAGTCCTGCACTTTCGATCGAAAAGTGCGATTTCAGCGCGTAGGGCAAGAAAAAATTATATTTTATTACCAACCAGACAGCCAGGCGCTTACTGTTTTCCAGCTAAATATTTAAACGGGCCCCGCTTAGATTCTTCTAATAATCCTGTATCTTTGTATCCCGTAATCATAGAAAAACAGCAAAGTCTTATGGCTTCCAAAGCACGAAAGACCGCTAAGTACATTTTCGTTACGGGCGGTGTTACATCTTCACTTGGCAAGGGAATCATTGCCTCATCACTAGCTAAATTACTACAAGCGAGAGGTCTCTCAGTCACGATCCAGAAATTTGATCCGTATCTGAACATCGATCCGGGTACGATGAACCCCTACGAGCATGGTGAATGCTACGTAACGGACGATGGCGCGGAAACCGACCTCGACCTGGGCCATTACGAGCGTTTTCTCAACGTTCGCACTTCACAGGCCAACAACGTCACCACGGGGCGTATCTACCACAACGTTATCACCGCCGAGCGTCGCGGCGACTTTTTGGGAAAAACCGTACAGGTGGTTCCGCACATTACCGACGAGCTGAAAAGAAATATGCTGTTGCTGGGTCAGTCCGGCGATTACGATATTGTGATTACGGAAATTGGTGGCTGTGTAGGTGACATCGAGTCCCTGCCGTTCCTGGAAGCGGTTCGTCAGGTAAAATTCGAAATGGATGAGCAGGATACCCTGGTAATCCACCTTACATTGATTCCTTACCTGAACTCTGCCGGTGAGCTGAAAACCAAGCCGACGCAGCACTCTGTAAGAATGTTGCAGGAGTCGGGTATCCAACCTGATATCCTTGTGTGCCGTACAGAGCACCCGCTGCCTTACGACATCCGCAAGAAAATCGCATTGTTCTGTAACGTGCAGGTGAACTCGGTGATCGAGGCGATGGACGCGGATACCATTTACGCCGTGCCTTTGCTGATGCTCAAGGAACGCCTCGACCAGCGTGCATTATATATGCTCGACATTTATAATGATAAGGATGTGGACCTCGAATCGTGGAAAACGTTCCTTTCAAGACTGAAAAATCCGATTGACTCGGTGCGCATTGGTTTGGTAGGTAAATATGTGGAGCTGCACGATGCTTACAAGTCGATCGTGGAGTCGTTTATTCATGCCGGTGCAGCCAACGAATGTAAGGTGAACATCGAATGGATCCACTCCGAGAGCCTTACCGCCGAGAATGCGGTTGAAAAACTGGAAGGTCTCGACGGCGTACTGGTTGCTCCGGGTTTCGGCGAGCGTGGTATCGAAGGAAAGATCGCCGCGATCCAGTATGTTCGCGAGAACAACATTCCTTTCTTCGGAATTTGCCTGGGTATGCAAATGGCCGTGATCGAGTACGCTCGTAACGTGATCGGCTGGGAGAATGCGCATTCAGTCGAAATGGACGCTACCACTTCTCATCCGGTGATCCACCTGATGAAAGATCAGAAAGATGTTTCGAACAAAGGAGGTACTATGCGTTTGGGGGCCTACCCGTGCCGCATTAAAAAAGACACACTGGCCCACAAAATCTACGGCAAGACCAATATCAGCGAGCGTCACCGTCACCGCTACGAGTTCAACAACAAGTATCTCAAAGAATTCGATGAAAAAGGCCTGGTGGCTACCGGTATTAACCCCGATAACAACCTGGTCGAGATGGTAGAGATGCCTTCGCACCCATTCTATATAGGTGTACAGTTCCACCCCGAGCTGAAAAGCACGGTGATGAACCCGCACCCGATCTTCGTGAATTTTGTGGCTGCTGCATTGGCCTATTCTACGCAGAAGAGATCGGTAGGAGCCCTGACACCGGTTTCCCACTGATCACATTTTAAGGCCTGTTAAGCGAAAAAACTTGTTACCTTTGCCGGCTTACAAGCGGTATGTTATTTCAACAATTTAAAGTAAATAATGGATAAAAATTTTGTAATCGGCCTGGTCTTGATCATGCTGATGCTGATAGGCTACCAGGTACTGGTTCCGAAACCTGTGGAACCCACGCCGGTAGCGGAGGTGAAGAAGGAGGCTGCCAAGCCCGCGTCTGTCACTTCGGATACTACCCAAAATTCCTCACAATCAGTTGATTCCACTGTTGCTCCTCAAAAGGACCTGGTGATCGAAACGAAGGATACCCGAGTGGTTTTCACCAACAAGGGCGGGGTAATGAAAGAGGTAATGTTGAAAAACTACAAAACCTACGATCAGAAACCACTTTACCTGATTGCCGAAAACCATAACAATTTCCAGATCGATTTGCCGACCCAAACCGGGGATGTGAGACTGACTAACCAGACTTTCACCACCGACGCGCAGGACCGTACGTTGGCTGAAAAGGATTCGGCAGTGATTACTTACCGGGCAACACTGAAAAATAACCAGACCGTGGAGCAGACTTACGTCGTACGCGGAAGCGGTTACGTGATCGACTACGGTATCAGGGCGAGTGGTGCGTTGCCAGCGAACAAGTCGGTGGAATTCCATTGGGATAACGACCTGCTGCAACTGGAAAACGATATGAAGAAAAACCGTGAGGTGGTTACCGTTAACTACTACACGGACGAGCTGAAAAGCCT
>DATMSL010000103.1:0-6824 GCA_035565435.1 Dyadobacter sp.
AAGGCAGAAGGAAGACAGGAACACTTCATAAAGAACGAGTTAAATCCTATTATATAATTAACTTTTATATAAAGAACTTATAACCTGCTGTATACTTCTTCCCAAAAATCACAATTGCTTCGCTACCCGGTAAGTATTCGCGTGGGCCTCAATGATCGTCTTGATCTGGGGCGAGTAGCCTCCACCCATGCTGCACTGGACCGGTATACCGAGCCGGTGAGCGGTTTGAAGGACAATCTCGTCACGTTGGCGGCAACCCTCGATCGTACATGACAGCCTTCCAAGCTTGTCGGTCGCCAGGATGTCGACGCCCGCCTGGTAGAAGATAAAATCGGGCTTGACGCGTTCTACAAGATTTATGAATGTTCCGCGTAGCAGGGTAAGGTAGGCATTGTCTTCCATGCGGTCGGGCAATTCCACGTCGAGGTCGCTTTTCTTCTTCCGGAATGGGTAGTTATTCTTCGCGTGCATCGAGAATGTAAAAACACGCGGCTCGTTGGTAAAAATATCAGCGGTGCCGTTACCTTGATGCACATCGAGGTCTGCGATCAGCACTTTTCTTGCCTTTCCATGATCCACCAGGTATTGCGCAGCCACGGCCTGATCGTTGATCATGCAAAAACCTTCGCCCGCATCACGTGAAGCGTGGTGCGTACCACCGGCAATATTGAATGCAATACCCGTATCAAATGCCTTTAGCGCGCCATCCACGGTTCCACGGGCAATGCGCAGTTCCCGCTCCACGAGCAGGGGCGTCTGCTCGAAACCGATACGGCGCGCCTCGGGCCGACTAAGCATGCCGGCCACGAAGCGGTCGGCATACGCACGGTCGTGCACAGCGTACACGGGAGGCATATCAATAGGTTCGGGAACGAAGAAATCGGACTCTTCCACGATGCCTTCGCGCAGGAGCTGCAAAGGCAACAATTCATATTTATCCATCGGAAAGCGGTGACCTTCCGGGACAGGATATTTGAAAATAGGATGAAAGGCAATCGGAAACATGCAAATGGACGATACTAAGACCCAAATTTGCAAAAAAGAAAGCGACCCTCCGAAAAGGGCCGCTTTCAAAAACGGGTGCTGGATTATTCATTGTCACCGGCAATTACGCCAAACTCTGTGAATTCAGCACAATTAATTCGATGGTATGGGGCAAATACCCCTAGCCTTGGGGCGAACATCCCGAAACGTGGGATGAAAAATTTCACCCCACGCCGAAAAGTCATTCTACCACGGTTTGCCCGTCCCCTGCACCAGCCAGGGCTTCGACCATTGACTGTTTTTCTTACGCGGACCGGAGAAATTAGTCTCTTCAAGCTTCTCAATCGCACTGCGGACGTTGTCTCCGTTGTTGTTCAACTCATTATTGCTGTAAATGAAACGGAGCGGCAATGCGCGGGAAACTGGTGCTACGCCCGGTACCAGCGCAGGCAATGCAGTGCGGCGGTAGTCGAACCACGCCTCGGTCGCTGTGGTCCAGCTGGCGATCCATTTCTGCTCCATAATCTGTGCCAAAGTGCCTTTGTAAGCCACCGTTTTTACGTAGGTATCGTATTGACTAGCCACACCCCAGGTTTGCAGCGATTGTTTGATACCGTTGTTATAATGCACTTCGGCCCCGCCCGTGGCCCATCCTTTTTGCGCCGCTTCGGCAAGAATGAATGCACTTTCGGCAGCCGACGCAAGGCGGGCTTTCAACAAATCGCCTTTCGAGCCCTGGTACGCATAGCTCAGCTGCGACGCGTGCTGGTTCTGCACCTGCTGACCGGTCGTCGGGTTTTCATTGTAGTAGGTCGGATCGATCATCCCGGCCGGGATACCCACATATTCAGCGGTGTTGAGCGGCCCGTTAAACAGGTCCGGACGTGCAGGTTTATAGGTATTAGGATTGAAATGGCGGGTGAATTTATGGCCTGCCGAAATTTCCTCGCGCAATTCCTGCTCCGTCAGTGACTTCACGCCGGTCTGGATCACGCCATCTTTGCGGATAAACTCATCCACTCCGGTTTTCAGGGTAGCGTCCGATACCCAACGTACGTGCACCGGCTGGAACCACACTTTCAGGCGCGGGTCATTGCTGGCCACCATGGTATTCAGCAAAGCAGCGGCAGGGCGTCTTCTCCGCCAGTTCGACTGGCTTACGTCGAATGCAATAGCAGTAGGCCACGAATCACCGGAAGCCGTACCGATGTAGTCCATCACTGCATCGTCGGAGGCTTCTTTGAGGTAAATGCCTGAGCTGTAAATCTGCTCGATACCGGCTTTGGCAACGTCGGGCAACTTGGCCGACACCCTCATGTAATAACGCAGCAACAGCGAATTGGTGAACTTCTGCCATTTCAGCTTATCGCCATTGTAATACACATCATAGCCCGGCGCGTAAGTAGAAACATCGGCGGTAGCGAACAGCGAAGAAGCCTGTTTAAGATCCTCGATAATGCCTTTGTAAATCACCTCCTGGCTGTCGAATGCCGGCAGCATTTCGCCCGCGTCGCCTTTCAGCGCATTGGTATAAGGCGCATCGCCCCACAGGTCTGCGATAGTTCCGAAAATGAAAGCTCTCATCGTCAATGCCACGCCCTGGTGGAACGTGAAACCCATTTCGACCGAGCGCTTGTAGAGCAGGTTGTTGTTTCGCAGGAAGCCGTACCATGCTTTCCACTCATCGTCCTCCTCGGTCCAGTTATAGTCATTGAAACCGTCTTTCCATGCATCTTCCTGCGTATGCTGGACCACGCCTGCGATACGGCCGTAACCTAGTTTCAGGTATTGCGTACCCACGCCCGACATGACGGTCGGCATGAGCAAATTAGGGTTGGCGGTGTTAGGGTCAACACCGTTCGGGTTTTCGTTGATTTCCGTGAGGCTTTCCTTACAGGACGAAGCAACCAGCACGGCCAGTACGAAAACGACTTTGGGGATATATTTAAAAATTTTCATCGCTTTGAATTTTCAGGAATGAATCAGAAATCGAAATTAAGCTTGAAACCGAATGGGATCGTCCACGGCATCACGTTCTGCCGCTCGATACCCTGGCGGAAACCGCCTTTGCTTGGGTCGGCCCAGAATGCACGCTCCGGATCGATACCAATCTTGGCTGCGTTCCAGAGCATAATGTTCCGGGTGTACAGCGACAAGCTGGCATTGCGGATCGAATTGAAAAGCATCGGAATTTTGTAGGTCAATGTAATCTCACGCAGTTTCACGAACGACGCGTCGAAAGTTACCTGCTGGTTGAAGCTCCATGGGTACATGGCCGTGATCGGCATGTATTTGGTACCGGCACCGCCGAGCCACTCGTGGTAGTTACCATCCTTATCTTCCCAAACACCCGGGATGAATGCGCCGTCGCCGTCAGCCCCGAAACCACCGGTAGCTGCCGTGTGTCCGCCTACCCGCGGGAAGTTTCCGTTTTGCGGGATAATGTATTTTTCAGGATCCGATTTCAGCAAGGCAACCAGCTGATCCGGCGAATATAGGCTGCCCGGGATCAGGTTATCGATCTGGCGCTGCGATTTCCAGTCGGATTCGCCGTAACGGTAGGTGAAGGACATAAATTCACCACCCTGGCGCCAGTCGAGGCTCAAACCCAGTGAGAAGCGCTTGTAAGACAGGTTAACCTGACCGCCCACCATAAAATCGGGGTTATAGTTACCAACCTTCACGTTGTTCTCACGGCCGCCGAGCGACTGCCAGTCCATATCACCGCCTTCGCCATCATACGCGACGATCGGCCAGCGGTAGTAAGGCGAATTCGGGTCAGTAACGGTCGCGAAGCCGCGGCTGTAAATATTACCGATCTGCTCGCCTACGTAGGTATATGCGCCCGCGCCGTTTTCACCCCATTGTTCGAAATACGGGAAGTTAGGCGCCAGTTCTTTTACTGTCACACGGTTGCGGCTGAAATTCGCATTCACATCGAGGGTCCAGCCATTGAGGTTGCTGATGGGCGTACCACCGATACCGATCTCCCAGCCCCGGCTCACTAGCTTACCGGCATTGATGTTCATAAACTCGTATCCTGTTGAGGGAGCCATGGGAACCGTGAAAATCTGGTTCGTATTGGCACGGTCGTAGTAAGTCAGGTCAAAACGCAGGCGGTTGTTGAACATATTCAGGTCCACACCCCCTTCGGACGAAGTAGCGATCTCCGGCAGCAATTTCGGGTTGAGCAGCGTTCCGCCCAGGTTAGCGGTAACGAGGTTACCCCATGCCCCGGTTCCTAAATTATTATACAACTGATAAGGATCGGTGTCATTACCTACCTGCGCCCAGCCTCCGCGGAATTTCAGCATCGTAATATAGGATGGCATATTGAAAGTCGTGCTTGCCAGCCAGCTGAGGGATGCCGAAGGATAAAAATATGAACGGTTCGATGCGGGCAAGGTACTCGACCAGTCGTTACGCGCGGTTAAATCGAGGTAAAGCTGGTTTTTAAAACCAAATGAACCCAATGCATACAAACTGTAAATCGCTTTTTTGTAGCTGTTATTACCTACTACACGGTTGATAACAGGAATGTTGGAGATATTATACAGACCAGGCACAGAAAGATCACGGCCTCCCAGGTTGGAACTATTGCCTTTCTGTCTCATGATGTTACCACCACCGGAGATACTGATATCAAAATCACCCGTCTTGATCGTCTTCGTAACAAGGAAGTCGGCATTACCCTCGTTGCGGCCTACGTTTTCGAGGTAATACCCCCCTTTGGCCATGCTTTTATAGCTCCATGGAATTTTAGTCTCACGGTCCTCATCGTACATATCATGCGAGTAGCGTACGAAAGCGGTCAATCCGGGGGCGATGGTCCAGTCGAGTTTCAGGTTTCCATACAGGCGGTCACGCGTGTAGGCGTTCGTGAGGTGTTTCGCAAGAAAGTAAGGGTTATCCGTCTCGCCCGGCGCCACAGTAAGCTGCTCGATCTCCTCGCGGCCCGGCTTCCATACGCCTTTCAGGTCGCGCACATCGTAGCTTGGGGAGTAATATACGGCTTGTAATGGGTTACCGTCACGCTCCGACGTCTGCGGGCGGCTGTTGGAATTCGAACGAACGAAGTTGAGATTAGAGCTCAATTTCAGGTTCTTCGACATATCGAACGTCAATGCCGAGCTCAGTGCATTGCGGTACAAGTCCGAATTCGGGATCAGCCCGCGGTTGCTCATATTATTGTATGAAATCCGGTAGGTAGCCTTGTCGGTAGAACCCGAAACGGTCAGGTTATTGGTAGAAGTGATTCCCGTTTGAAGGAAGTTCTTCATGTTATTCTTATACGATTTCAGCTCGGTCGGGATCTGTTTGCCGTCCGCACCGACAGGGGAGTTCCACTGTATTTCTTTGTTACCCGCGTCCAGCGGCAGACCGCCCCAATAAGCCGATGATTCGTCCAACTGGAATGGACGCTCTCCATTGGCATATTTGTAATGCAAATCAAGGAAACGGTAAGGCTTTTCGAACACATTGGATGTCGAGAACGAAACACCCAGGCCCTTGCCTTTCTTACCCGACTTGGTGGTGATCAGGATCACCCCGTTACCGGCGCGCGAGCCGTACAATGCTGCCGCGCTAGGGCCTTTCAGCACCGACATACTTTCAATATCGTCGGGGTTAATATCGGAAATCGCGTTACCGTAATCGACCTTGTTGCCGCTCCCTTTTTCGCTGACGTTCGCGAGGCTGTTCGCCAGCGGCACGCCATCGACAACGAACAGGGGCTGGTTATTTTTCAATGAAGCCGCACCGCGGATTACAATGCTGATCGACGACCCGACACCGCTGGTCTGGTTAATGGAAACACCCGAAACACGACCGGAGAGTGACGTCAGCACGTTTTCGTTCGCCACGTTGGCTACCTCACGGCCTTCGATCTTACCCACATTATAACCCAGTGAGCGGGTTTCACGCTTGATACCCAACGCCGTTACCACTGCTTCCTGCAAAGTGGCTACGTTTTCGGACAACACCACATCCACCACGCTCTTGCCGCCCACTGTCACTTCGGTAGTGTTGAAGCCGATATAGGAGAATACAAGCACTGCATTTTTAGAATCCACATCGAGGGAAAAATCCCCCGTTGCATCGGTAGTAGTACCGATCTGGGTGCCCTTCACGAGCACGTTCACGCCGGGGATCGGCGAACCGTCGACAGCCGACGTAACTTTCCCTTTTATCCTGTCGGCCACAGGAAAGAGTGCATTTTTGCCCGGAACGTCCGCACGGGCAGCCATATCCGCGGCGCCGGCCGGCGGAACAGATAGGCAGATTGCGGCCAACATACATCGTGCCGCCGTTTTCAGGGTAGCCTTTGATCTCATAGTATTAGTATTAGGCGAGTAGGTAATAAATACAATTCTTTTATACCGCTTCTAGTCCGGCAGGTTGCGCCGTTTGTCCGACTCCTCAGCGAGCAACCGATTGAAGTAGATTTCCAGCGCATCCGAATAGGCCTGCTGCACAGCCTCATCGTGTGTGCCGGCGAGCAATTCAGACAGTTCTTCCGCCGAAAGACGGTTGCTGATCAGCTTTTCAATCAATATTTGAGCCCTTGAAACTGACATCCTGTTGACTGTCGCGGTATGTAGAGGATACTTTACCACTGCCGTAACGGACTACTATGCAGATTATCTTTCGTATTAAATAAATGTTACCGGGCGAAAGAAGAAGCGTATTTCCAAGGAAATGAAGACGTTCCGGAGCAAACACTCCCACCCCCAACACGGCCAATCGCCCTAAAAAGCGATCAACTTAGAACAATCCAATTTTTACCTTTCTAATATTTTAATCTATTATTCCGATAGATAATAAGTGTTTTAATTCATTTT
>DATMSL010000104.1:0-2874 GCA_035565435.1 Dyadobacter sp.
AACCCCTTATTAAACTCATTTGTCTTTCTTTTGGAATCAGCGAATTTAAAAGGACTTTACCAGAAGTCACTAAAAATTAGCCGGGAAGTCAAAACAAGCGACAAAACAAGTAGTTTTTCGACCTCCCTGATTTTTATTTGCATTGCGTATAATTATCTCCTTCAAGCTAAAAGATCCCCGCTTTGTGACTGCTGTATTATTAGGAAACGTTTGGCCTATCGCCCGATTTGCTGAATATTTTACAACAAATAATAATATTTTTTAAAATTACAGCCGTTTTTTCTGATTATTTCATACATTAGTACACCCAATAGTTAAAGAAAATTAAAAACATCATCCTATAATTTTTTTCGCTCCGCATAATGGACTTAGTGGCAGAAGAACCGAGTTCGGTTATTGATATTCGTAAAAATCGCATTAGAAGCAGCCTTTTGCTGCATCTATATCAGTCCGGCGACACTTCCATTAATAAAATGGCTAAGTTGTTCCATGCGAGTATACCATCTGCAACCGGAATTGTGAATGATCTGATGCGGGAAGGCTGGATTACCGAGACAGGCACAGGCCCTGCCAGGGCTGGCCGCCCACCTGTACTCTACGGCCTGAATGCCAAGAAGTACCTTACGCTGATCATGGACATCAACCGCCATGACACCCAGCTCTGTATATTCGACTTACACAACCAACTGATTCTCAAAAGGAAAGTTGACATACGCCTCGACGACTCGTCGAATTTTCTGGAAGCGCTTTTTACATCGACCGACGATTTCCTGAAATCCAACAACATCACACGCAGTAAACTATGGGGTATCGGTGTTTCGATGCCTGGGTTGATCAACTCCTCGCAGGGGATTAATTTAACTTACCTCAACCTGACACCTCCGGGTGTGCCGCTGGTAACGTACCTCAAACAGCATTTCGACCTTCCTGTGTGCCTTTTCAACGATACGAAAGCTACAACGATCGGCGAACACCGCTTTGGCTATGCCGTTGATAAGTCACAGGTATTGACGATCAATATCGACTGGGGCGTTGGTCTCGGCATTATCATCAATGGAGAAGTTTTCAACGGGGCGTCAGGCTTCGCCGGCGAGTTGGGGCATATTCAGGTGAAACCGGACGGAATGCTTTGCCACTGCGGAAAAGTGGGCTGCCTGGATACCATTACCTCGGCCATTGCATTGATCCGCCAGGCTAAGGACGGCATCAACAGCGGCCGGGCAACGATCCTGAAACAGATCGTGCATGGCAATCTTGATTTACTGGAAACTTCGCATATCATCGAAGCGGTACATGCAGGCGATGAATTTTCGATCGACCTCCTGAGCACCGTTGGTACCGAGTTGGGCAAAGGATTGGCTACGGCCGTTCATTTGTTCAATCCGGAAGTAATTATCGTGGGTGGTTTGCTGGCAGAGGCCGGGCCGTTCATTTCCAACCCAATTGAGCAGGCAATTAACAAATACTGCCTGTCGGATTTCAAAAACCCGCTTTCGATCCACATTTCGAAGTTGGGTGCAAAGGCACGTTTGCTGGGCACGCAAGCCTATTTGTTCGACAATCTGATTACGAAGGAATTCTCCTGATATTAAATGGCTGATGGTACATTAATGTGTAGCGTCAGCCTATTGCTTCTCTCACTTTTTGCATAATCAGGTCGGTAGCTCCAGTTCCCGATTTTACGTATTCACTGCTTATCTCGCCGGCGGCATCCGCCGATTCGGGATTGTTTACCCACCATTCCGCCATTTGCAATAGAGCTTTTGAATCTGGCACGGCAAATGCTCCGCCTTTCTCAATCAAATCCACCGCTTCCTGGAACCTATGATAACTTTTGTTGCCAAAAACAATGGGCAATCCAAAAGTCGCAGCTTCGAGTATATTGTGTAGCCCCACGCCGAAGGAGCCGCCAATATAGGCCATATTACCATACTGGTAAAGCGAGGAAAGCATTCCGATATTGTTGATAATGAGATAGTCAAATCCTTCCGGGTCCTGCCCCGCAGCCACCTCAGAATACAAAATGGAACGACCGTTCAATTTAGAACGCCATCCGGCGATTTCCTCGCCTTTGATTTCATGTGGAGCGATAATCGCCTTCAATTTGCCATTCAACGCATTCAGTGTGGGAATGAGCTCCTGCATATCCGCATCCCACACGGAGCCTGCGATCAGGCACTGGTCCTCCCCTTTGAAACGCCCGATCTCCGGCAGCTCACGCGCGTTGGATGCGATCGCACGCACACGGTCGAAACGCGTATCACCCGCGATGCTCGCGGCGGTAATACCAATGCCGGCCAAAAGCGAGACCGATGCCTGATTCTGGACAAAGAAATGGTCGAAATAGGCTAGCTTTTTACGGAAAAAGCCTCCGTAGAATTTGAAAAATATCTGCCCCGGGCGAAAGATCGATGAAAACGAAAGGATATAACTTCCGTTTTTCCGCAACTCCCGCAAGTAGTTGAACCAGAATTCATATTTGATAAAAAATGCAATGCGCGGATTGACAATCTCTACAAACTCCCGTGCATTACCGGGTGTGTCGATCGGCAGGTAACAAATAAAATCAGCTCCGGCATAATCCTTTCGGATTTCATACCCCGAGGGCGAAAAAAAGGTAAGCAATATAAAATGGCCGGGATATGCATTCCGATACGCTTCCATTACCGGCCTCCCCTGCTCGAATTCGCCCAGTGACGCAGCATGAAACCACGCCACGGGCCGCCCTACCGCCTGTGCCTGAAACGACGCTCGCAAGCGGTCGAGAAGGCCTCTCCGCCCCTCCGCGCCGAGCTTTAATTTATGATTGAAAGGTGCAACGAACCGGAATAGAAATGCGAAAACCTGAATGGCGACCTGATAAATAATTTTCAC
>DATMSL010000105.1:0-11006 GCA_035565435.1 Dyadobacter sp.
ATATCAAAATTCAGTAAAATTACGAGTGGAAGATGGCAGGGTTGTTCGTATCCCCGATTTTCTGATATGTGAAGAAAAGGGCGATGCGGTTCGGTATACTACATTGCCCTTGCTTATAGTTGAGGTATTATCAGAAAGCACAGCCAAAACCGATCGTGTTGAAAAGCTACAAGAGTATTCATCAGATCCATCACTGCAATATTATCTGATGATCGAGCAGACCAAATGCCGTGTTGAAATGTATATCCGTGACGGCGAACGCTGGTATTTTGAATTCTACGACAAAATGGACGATGTGATCAGGCTGCCTTACTTCAAAACAGAGTTGCCTCTTAGCGTAGTTTACAGAAAAGTCAAATTCTGATTCCCAGTTCCTCCTGAGCGGACTGGTGCGACATCAGGCTGGTAAACTAGTCCATGCGCAACACAAACACCTGCTGCACACCCTTCCCAGCCTCACTCTTCATGAGCCGGTTGAATGCAAGCACCTTCCCGTCCGCCGACCACGCCAGGTTGCTTGGAACGCCAATGGATGGCTCCGCCAATACCCGGATTCGATCAATGAATGGTGCGTCTTCCACCGCGCAAAGCACAATACTTCCTTCATAAACATAGGTAACATGCCTGCCGTCAGGGTGCCAACGTAGGTTGCCGGTAACGTCGGAAGTGCATTCGGTGACTTGGCGCGGCTTGCCGCCGTTCGGAGAAATGATGAAAATCTGGCTGATACCCTTGGCATCTTTGGCAACAAAAGCGAGCTGACCGCCGTCCGGCGACGACCGTACAATGCCCGCACAGCCTGGATGCGGCGTGTTGTCAGTGAAAGTCAAACGACGTTGCGTGGTACCTTTAGGCGGCATCGGGAAATCGGTAAGAGTTCCTTCCAACGGTCCTAGTGGTCCGGGTTGGGTAATGTCTTCGGGAATATCGACGATGAAAACTTCGGGTACGTCGTGGCCGTTTTGATCCTTCACGGTGCCAAGAAATGCCCGGGCGATCTGGCGGGTGCCATTTGTATTGGTATAGCCATTCGTTCCAACCCAACTATCACTTGCCGCATGGCTGATTTCGTCGCTTCCCGGAACAGGGCTTGGAACAACCCGTACCACCAACGCGCTGAACCATTCGCCGGATACATTCTCCGCATTTTCATCCACTTTAACAGCTCTTACCTTTTTAGAAACACCGATCGTCCGCAGGTTACGCTTCTGACCGGTCGAGTCTTCCAGCGCTTTCAGGATGGCGTCGTTGTAGGTAAATCCGATCCACTGGCCATCACCGCTCCACTCGTGCCGGTGCGTGCCCCCGCGTAGCGCGCCGGGCGTGAATGGGGGCGTTACGTCACGCGCATCCATGTACACAGGCACGTTCGGGCGGTCGTCGTGGATGATCACCCCCGTGCGGCGCCATTGCTGGTAGGGGTTTTCTTTAGTGCTGGTTGAAAGGCCGTGAATAAACACAACGGCGTTTTCTTTGGGGCTATAACTCACAGCTCCTGCACCCGGGCCCCAAACTGCATTGCCTTTAATATCAAAAAGGACTTGTTTCTCTCCCGTTTCAATGTTCACACGCTCGATCCGCGCCGATTCCGCGATTCCACCGTCGTCGGTTCTGGTGTCATAGACAAGCCATTTGCCATCGGGCGAAAAATTGTCGTTGTTGTCCAGGTCGTGGTGGTAGGTCAGGTCGTGCGTGATCTGTTTTTCTGCGGTGTCGGTCTGGCAGGATTGCATGCTCAAAAATGTTAGGAACGTTAAAACCGGGATAGAAACAAGTCTCATGGGTAAATCTACTTTTGGGGGCCGGTAATAATGCCGAGGTAACGGCCCATCCAATAGGGGAGGAGCCAGATATCGCCGGCGCTATGCTCTCCGGAACCGTTACCACCGCTCCGGTCGAGGCTGAACATATTACCATTATGCCGTTGAATAGGGCGTTCGTCCGGAGGCAACACTTCTTTCGTGGTCTGTTTGCGGAAGTTGGGTTCGAGCTTTTCGATATCCTTGCGGTGGCTGTTCTTGATCACCCAGTCGATCAGATCCATCGGATGCTCCTGCAAATACCATACAGATTCGTTCAGGTCAAAATCTTTGGTGCCTGTTAGTGCGGTGAAAATGTTCCAGGCTCCTTCTTTCTCCGGGCGTTCCACCTGCCAGTGGTCGATGATCTGCTTTTTGTAACTGGCTTTGAGCGTATCGTTGAAAGCATATCGGTAAAGTCCCCAGTAGCCGAGGAAATACATTTCATCGTCGGAGTGGTTCCAGCCGTCGGACATGTGTTTCGCATGTTCGTCGGCATCCTCCGGTGCCCGGCCGATTACGCTCATGGGCCGCATCATATTCTCGAAATAGCCGTGCTTGTTCATCAACTCGAATGCTTTTGCCTTGTATTTCTCCTTTTTAGTGAAATGGTAGGCGGTTTGCAGCATAGCGACAATGTTGGACGAGTTCAGCTTGCGGTCGCCTACATTGGTAGGGAATGAATTCACATAATCGGGGTGCCATTTACCCCACATGGTAGGCTTGCCATCGTAGTCGATCAGGTACATATTGTTTTTCACAATGTGCGACATGAGGGTATCGATGAGCATAACGGCCTGTTTCTTGATTTTCGGGTCATCGATCAATTCCGCTGCCGCGCCGAATGCGAAAATATGGCCGATCACCTCATCGCTGCTGGTGGTTGATTTCCAATCCCATTCTTTCTCAGGAGAATGCTGCCAGCGCTCGATATCGTGCAGCTCGTTAATATGTCCCGCACGCTCATAGGAACGGGCCGGAAATCCTGCCACTGGGTTCACAGTATACAAGCGCTCCATAGCGTCCATTGACTCCCGGCAATTCTGTAATGCATCGGGATCTTTGGTGACTGCATAGCGGAAAATCTGGCCGCCAAGGTACATCGATGTCCAAAGGCCATCATTATCCGAATCTTCGGTATAGCCGGTCGACAAATCGCCGTGATTCAGTCCGGTAAGCTGTGAGTTGAAGCCATTGCGGATGTGCCGCAGCCGCACCTGTTGGTCAAATAGTTTAGCCTTTTCTTCCAAAGTCATCGATTTGAACTGGATTTGTCCCAAACCTTTGGTCGTTAAAACCAGTACCGAATTTTTAGGCCCTTTTTCGATATCCAAAACAGTATTGCCGGGGAGCCAGCGTTCACCGAAATAATAGTCAAACTTGCCATCGGCACGCAATGCAAATGCGCCCATATCGGAGCCGAACCATACTTTGCCGTTTACTTCTTTCACAGCGGTAATCCTGGTGACGGGCAATTTGCGGTTGATGCTGCCTGTTTGCTTTCCGGTTGGAATATCCAAAAAAAGATAGCCGTCGTCGGTACCAATGATGATCTTCGTCTCTTTCGAAGTAATATCAAATGCAGTGAAATTGCTGCCGGTAAGCACTTTCGTCAGCTTTTTATCCTGAGCACCCAGTTTGTAAAGCGACTTATTCCCCAGAATCCAGAACTGGTTTGCATTACCCTGAAACGCTAATCCGATCACCGAATCGTCGGGCAGCTTGCCGTTCCAGAGGCTCTTCGAATCTTTGATCAATTCGAGCGAAGCGCCGTCGGAAACCAGGAAGGTGAAATCTTTGCCGCCTGCGAGCAAGCTGGCCTTTGGAAGGTTGTGTTTTGAAAACAGCGTTCCAGCCCATGCATTGCTGAACACCACCTGATCGGTCAGGTAAACAAGTTGATTTTCGTAAGAAATAAGGTTGCTGATGCTCTTATCTTTCATGTAGCGGTAATTCCGGTCGGGAACGACTTTGCCGGGATAGAGGAATTGCCCGGCAGAAGTGTGTCGGAGGCCCTCTTTGGCCAATATCTGTATAATGCCGTTGCGGTCGGCGGCAACTTGTTGGAGCGAGCTCTGGGTGGTATCAGCGTAATATTTGATACTTAAATCCTGCAAATAGGGCTTATCCTTATGCACAGGTTGTACCTGCGCACGGGTGGAAGTTGCGCCCGTCAGTAATAGGAGGGATAGTAAAAAGTGCTTTTGCATTGTATTGAGTTGGTTATTTAACTTTTTTCCTTCTTTCCATCATCTCTTTCCAGGTGGTGAGGATAATGCCTTCCGACTGGATGAAATTTTTCAGGTCGGGATCCAGCATCGAGCGCATGTCGGCATACCGCGAGCCGCCCGAGGCGCTGATGTATTTGAAATCGTCGGTAACGTCGCTGCTATGGACGATCATCATCGCCACGCCGGGTTGCATTTTGCGGATCGTTTCGATGAACTTTTGGGCCTTGTATTTACCCCATTGTTCGGGCGTAACGTCGTTGCCCTCGGGCTTCCAGTCGCCGCTGATCGTGTGCAGGTCGTCGAGTACCGGCAAGCCGGCCGCCCATATTTTCTGCCCGAATTCTGCTGAGCGTTTGGTGATTTCTGGCTCGGGAAGTTCCATACCTTCTTTCCATTTGCCCTCCGCTTTCAGCTTTTTGACCAATGGATTGTTCAGGCATTCTTTCAAAAGCTGGTTGTTCCCGCCCGGGAACATCACCGGAATGCCGAATTCCGCCCCGACTTTGATATATCTTTCCAAATAGGGAATGTGCGCGAACAGCGTGCCCATATGCGAATCCATATGAGTGGGTTTCAGCCCGAGTTTCAATGCACGGCTCAGTTGTGCGCGTATTTCCTGTTCCACCACATCCGGGCTGGCGTGTTTGATCACATCTTCCACCTCATGCCACATGCAGCCTTCATCGTCTACGAGTCCTTCCGAATGGGCAATGCCGTTCAACGGCGGCCAGCGGTAGTCCTGCCATTCCGAAGTGAGCGTCAAATGCAGACCGGCATCCATACCCGGGTTTGCCGATGCAAACTTGGCGAAACTGGCCGCCCATGGGCACGGCATCATAATGCTGCACGAGGTGGCAATGCCGTTCTGTATCGATTTTTTGGCGCCCTCGTTCGAGTAATGCGACATTCCCGCGTCGTCGACGTGGAAAATAATGACCTTCGCGCCTTTGGGCCAGCCGAGCTTTTCGGCATAGGTCTGTTGTGCTGATGTTTCTTGCATGACCAGTAATAGCAGGTTGATGAGCAAAAGATAGGTCTTCATATCGAATGTTGTTTCTATTTTGAAATCATTCCCAAATATCGGCCCATCCAATAGGGCAGAAGCCAGAAAACCGGCTCGCGTTCCACCTGCGGATCACCGCCGGCTAATGTCCAGGGGTTTTTGTCCCAGCGGACAGTGAGCCGTATGCTGGCGGGCTGCAATTCACTTACTTGTTCGTCTTCTAAAACTGGCGTGCGCACCACCTGAATATCTTCCCGCTTCCGATGATCGATCGGCCAGTCTACCAAATCCAGCGGCGTGTCGATCAGGAAATCCACGGAGTTTTTCAGCTCCGCTCTTTTATCGAGACACTCGTTGTAGATAAAGTTTATCAATGGGTTATGGTCGCTTTTGCGCTTCGAGAACCACTCTTCCAGGTGATTTTTATAAAATTTCAACCGCTCGGGATCTTGTTCGCAATGGATCAGGATCGGATAGAGGTATGCTTGTAAAATCACATCGAAATAGATGAACCAGGCCGGGTTCTGTTTCGTCACCTCTTTCATATTGTCGAGGTAATGCTCTTTTTCGATCAACCTGACGTACTCGTTTTGGTATTTGGCATTACCGGTCATGAAATGCGCCAGTTTCAGGAATGCGAGCATTTCCATCGAGTTCTGGTTACGGTCGGGCAGCCATTCCGGGTCGCGGTTCAGCTGGTCTGGCGACCATACCGACCAGCGCGTTGCCTTGCCGTCCACATCTGCGAAATTCAGCTTATGCTGCATCAGGTAGTCGACGATCCTGCCTACGTGCGCAGCAATGATTTTCTTTTCCGCGGCGTCGGCTACGAGTGTATAGTAATGGTAGTAGCCAAACATATGTCCGCACATTTCATCGCTGCTCGTATCACCTTTCCAAAGCCACTTTTTATCGGCCGATAAATGCCAGCGCATTTCCACGGGTTTGAACCGCGGCTCTTTCACTAGTTCGTCCGCGCGCTCGCGTTCCGTATATGAGCGGTTGCTATCGTGCATGTGCGTCCACAAAGCGGGTATGATCGTGCGCGCGAAGAAACCATCGGTACCGGTCACCTCCTGTAACATTTTCAGGAAACCGAATGCTTTTTTTGCATTCTCCTTTGCAGCGGGATCTTTGGTAGCCGCATACCGGAAACTTTCCATGGCCAGATAGTTACCGGTGAATTCGCCGTCATTATCGTCGTCTTCCGGTTCCCAGTAGGTGGTATCGCCCGGAACGCGCAAATGCGCCTGTCCCGCGATCCACGGAGCGCGGATATGCCTTTTCATCAATACATCATAAAAGAATGCGTTTTTGGAACTCAGCGTCATATCCCGCTTTTTAATGGCACTTACACCCCGCGGCGTCGCTATCCACGCATTGCCTTCTTTGTCAAATGCAATATCATTGACCTGATCGTCCAGCAGCCACCTTCTTGAAAACAGCAATGAGCGGCTGCCGTCTTTCCGGAAACGCACTACGCCGGTGTGCGTGCCGACCCACATCGAGCTGTCGGGAGCGAGACGGACGGCCGTGACATACGTAGAAGGAACGCCGTCGGTTGTTCTCAATTCCGAATCCTTTTTCCCATTATTCTGAATGGTAACCCCGCCCAGGCCGCCGATCCAGAGCTTCCCATCGTGGTGGTATGCCAAACCTTTGGTATAAGCAGCAATCAATGCGTCTGTTTCGTAGGTGTGTTCCAAATGCGAGGGAGTCCAATGGTAAAGTCCAACATCGGAGGCGATCCAGAGGCCGTCTTTCCCGTCGCTGATGACATCCCGGACAGATCTTGCAATGGCAGCTTTTTGTAGGGTAAATTCATTTGCTTTACTTGTCCAGAAGCCGTTTGGGCCGATAGCGTACACTGTGCCGGCCTTTGTACAAATCGCTGAAATGGGGCCAACCGGGCCATTCACTTTCGAAAGAATACCGTTCTGATATTTGAACAGTCCGTTCCAATTGCCCAGCCACAAGATGCCGGACAAGCTCTGTGCCAGGGCGAACGATGGCCCGGCCTCTTCATCACTTAATATCTGTTCCCACTTTTGGGAATCTTTCATTTTACGAAAAACACCTTTTGCCGTGGCTGCCCACACGTTTCCGTCGCGGTCTGGTAAGACCGCCCGTACTTCGTTGTCGTCCATGGGATAGGCCTCATGAAATTCCTGTTTGAATACCGTATCCTGGTAAAAGGGCGGCTCGTTATCGGCAGTTTTGTCATTCCGGCAGCACCAGAACAACGGCACAAAGCCGTAAAGCAGCCAGGCAATCAGCTGTTTTTCAAAACGTCGCATCAGGCTTCCGCGTAGTTTTCGCTCTCCTGAAACAGCAGGCTGATCAGTTTTTTATGTTGCGAGAAATCGGGGATGAGCAGTTGCGCACCTGCACGTACAAGCCGCGGGCGCTTGGCCGGGTTATGTCCGAAACGCTGCACTTCGTTGCTGGTAATGCCCACTGAAATACCTCCCGCGCGACGCCCCTCACGGATCTCGTCGGGGCCGTCGCCGAATACGGCCAGTTCTTTTCCCTGCAGGTTGTTATCGCGGATGATCTTCTCGATCACCATTTTCTTTGAAAACTTAGTGTAATCGCGCAATGCACCATAAATCCCGCCATCGAACAAATCTGCATAACCAAGCATTTCGGCCTCGTTTTTCACATCTTCGGCATCGGTACCGCTTGCGAGGTACATCGTCACGCCGCGTTCTTTGAGCTGTTTCAGAAACTCAACGGCACCTTTCAGGGTATAGTCTTCCTGGCCTAGCTCTCCGTTGGCGAGCTTTTCCATGCGCTTGTTCACCATTTCCATCAGGCCATCGTTGTAAATCTGTTTGTACTGGAATTTGTCGAGGATCTGATCTTCGGGTACAAACCCGAATTCGCGTACCAGGTTTACCAGTCCTTCCATTTGGTAGATGGTCTGAATACCCGTGGTTTTGTGGATGAACGCCTTGCATTCTGCCTGTACTTTATGGAATGTGCCGGCATCGATCGTGTCGTACTGTTCGCCGAGAATGGATTTCATCATCACAGGCTCCATAATTTCCTCCCATCCCTGCCGCAGCGAGCTGATCGTACCATCGTGATCGAAAACGGCATAGCGTATATGTCCCAGCTTGTCGAGGATCTCCGGCACGCAGATTTCGAACTCCGTTTCAGGATAGTAAATGGCTGCGCGTTCGTTTTCGGCGAGGTCGGCATTGTAAATGTAATCCGGGTCTTTGGCCACAACGGCAATTTCTTCGCCGGTTGCGGTTCCGGTTGTAAACAGCTTCTGCACTGTTACCGCCGCTGCAAAGTTGCCGAATAATGCAGCCTCGGTGGGTGATAGCCCGGCAGCAAGGCAAAGCGTAATGGCGCTGATCGCCGTATCGCCAGCGCCGACGGTGTCGAGCTTGCCTTTCAGTTGGATGCCCGGAACTTCGTGGTAGCCTGCGGCGTCGAATGCGATAATGCCACGCTCGCCGCAGGTTACGAATACAGGCTTGCGGTATCGACCGAACACTTCGGCGCCATAGCCTTTTACATCGCTTACAGGCACGTTTTCATCCGGTGCAACATTCAGTCCATTCAAAGAAGCGATTTCGCGGTCGTTGCATTTAAGATAGGTATTTTGGAAACTGTCGTTGAAATGGCGCGAATCCAGCATTACTATTTTGTCGGGATACTTATTGAAGAGCGCATTGACGTCGTCGATAAACGAAGTGTTGGTAATGCTCCCGGTCACCTGCTGGTTAAAAATCAATGCGTCGCATTCCTGCAATGCCTTTTCAAGCGCGGCTACGAGTTGCCGGTCAGTATCGACGCTCCTTTCATTATATACACCAAAATCAATGCGGGGCTCTTCCTGGCCATCCACCAGTCGTTTGAGATAGCTATATGTATTGAAATTTTCTTTCTGAATAACGAATGCGCTCGTGTCCGCACCGAGTTGCTGGAGTTGCGCGGTGAGCTCACGTCCCTGCATATCGTCGCCTGCCACGCCGATGACCCTGATCCCCGCCGGTTTTAGTGCCGCAAGATTGGCCACGACATTCCCTGCACCTCCCGGCGTATAGTAATGCCGGGCAACGGCCTGGGCCTGCAAACCGGTTTCAATGGAAACTTCGGAAGTGCGGTCGTCCATGACCCAGTACGAGTCGAGACAGTAGTCGCCATACACGGCGACCTGAACGGCGGAGATTTTCTCCAAGATCTGATTGATGCGGCTTTGATCCATGAGCAAAGGTTGGTCTGGATTTAGGATAAAATGGATATGGATGTTGAGGTGTTTTTGGGTAATACGACCGATGCCGGAAGGAGGGCTATCGCGACATCCGCGATTTGTGGCAAATGTTATAAAATTGTTAAAAGCGCGAGTTGTAAAACGGGGGCAAAACTGCTGGTTGTTTCCTAGTATTTTTCGTTAAGAACTATCTGTAAATGAGGAAATATGTGATAAATGATAAGTTACTATTATGTTATGATTAAATCGTACAATGGTGCGCAAAATGAAGATATTTTTACGCAGTTTGCGATTCAAATTTTAGATCTGGGGATGTAGATTTATCAGACAATTGCAAATACGCCGCTCAATACAAAGCATCGCCGATCATTTCGAAGGCAGAATTTTCCGCTGCCAGGGTGATGCTGGAAACAACTTTATTTTAATACCTGACTGATTACCTATTCATAATAAAGCAAATTTGATGCCGGCGGATAAATAGGATCAAACCAAGAATAAAAGTTTTTTAATTAATACAGCAATCTCTTTACCTAGTTCCCTTTTCTATAAGCTAAACTGTACGACTGTGGCCTATCCCGACGAAAATACCCTGATCAGAGTGACGCAAGGCGACGAAGCGGCCTTTGCGGAATTGTATAACTACTACAAAACACCTGCACTGCGGTTTACGGTTTCACTGCTCAAAGACGAGGAAGAAGCTGAGAACATGGTTCAGGACGTGTTTATCAAGATTTGGGTAAGACGCACCCAGATCAAGCCGGACTATAATTTCAATTCCTACTTGTTCACCTGCCTTCGCAATATGGCGTTTGACCATTTCAAAAAGCTGGAAAAGAGCGAGCAGCTGCGTAAGCATTATATGGAAGCGATCCGCACTGCCGGTGAGGAGGAACGGGAAGAGGCCGAGAGAAGGCTGACCGTCGTGCAGGCGGCTGTGGAATCACTGTCGATCAAACGCCGGCAGATTTTGAAACTGAATATTGAAGAGGGGAAGTCCTATCAGGAAATCGCGGAGTTTTTGAGGATATCCAAAAATACCGTGAAGAACCAATTGGTGAAAGCAAAACAGATACTGCGCGAAAAAGTGGATCTGGCGACGATATAGCACCCGGGTTAATCCATATTACATATTCCTAAAACCTTGAAAGCAGAAGCATCTACGCTTCTGCTTTCCTTTTTTGGCTATTTCATATCGTTCAGTTTACCGAGGTCGATGGCTTTCAGGGCATCTTTCAGTTGGTCGACGCTGAGGTTATTCCCTTCCACATTCACGACGTAGCGGTCTGCTACCAGCACGTTGATTTCGCCGGATTTGCTTTCGTTGTTATATTTTTCAAAAGCCTTGTAACCTTCGATTGTCGTGGTTTTTTCGTAGCCGGTGGTGGTTTCTTTATCTATTTCAGCAATGGACCAGGCTGCGAGCGCCATGGTCGAAACGCCGGCTATGCCTCCTGTGTCCACGATTTCGACGTCGAGCGATTCGTCCGAGCTTCCTTTATATTTGGCCTCGGCAGTCGAAACGGTAAAGCCCATGGCGCCGGTTTTTTCTCCGGTAGCTTCCGTGCGGCTCATGCCGGCCAGCGTTTCGGGTAAAAGATCTTTCAACTTACGGAAATCCACCGGGTCGACGGCCTTGCGGTCGCCCATTTCCTTGGCTTTATCGGCAATCGCCTGAAGAGCATCGACCGGACTGTCGGCGGCGGCTTTTTCTTCGGCTTCTTTTTCTTCCTGTTTGCTTCCGCAAC
>DATMSL010000106.1:0-11588 GCA_035565435.1 Dyadobacter sp.
GGGAAGAAGCTCTTTTAAAGAAAACAAGGCTGGACAGTTACGACGCCATCATTACCAAGGGCAATATGCGCCAGCTACGCCCAACGCTGTTTGATTTACTCGCATTCCGGGCATTGGCGTATTTCTCCTCCGATGAACGAAACATCAAAAAACCTGCATATGCATTTGAAATCAACACTGCGTCCGCATTCGACCCTGCGGCGGATTTCATACACAGGAAATTTGAAACAAAAGACTCTGCCTCATTGGAACACCATGCATTGCTGCTTTACCAGGAGCTGATGGCATTTCACATCGACGACAAAGATCCGGGTGCGTTGATCGACGTTGATCTGGCAAGGTTGCAATACGTGAATCAGAAGTCCGTACATCCTGATAAAGCCGAGCTTTATTATATGGCGGTCAGCCATGTGGCAGATCAGTACCAGACTACACCGGCCGCTGCGCAAGCCTGGTATCTCAAAGCAGCCTGGCTCAATGAAAAAGCGGATCAATACAAGCCAGGCAAGGATTCGGCCGCGCAATTTGAGCGGGTAAAGGCATTGGAAATCTGCCGGCAGGTGGTCCGCGACAATCCCGATACGGAAGGCGGCGTGAATGCATTCAATCTTTCCAAGATTATCACCCGCGAGAACCTTGCCTTGTCTGTGGAAATGGTCAACAGCATTGGCAAGCCATTCCGCGTGCTGGTCAAATACCGGAATTTCAAAAAGTTGTATTTCCGGGTGATCAAACTCAATGAATTCTTGCGGAAAAACCTGGAAAATGATCAACAGAATGCCAAATGGACGACATTAGCTGCTGCAAAGCCGGATAAATCCTGGGAGCAGCCACTTCCAGACAAACAAGATTACCAGGAGCATTCCGTGGAAGTGAAGGTCGAAGGCTTGCCATCCGGTGAGTACGTTTTGCTGGCTGGCTCCGCGCAGGATTTTCGGCAGACCAACGCATTAACGGGAGTAGCTATATGCTACGTTTCCGACATCAGTTTTATTCAGAAAGGAGATGATTTCTTTGTCCTGAATCGTGAAACCGGCGAGCCGTTGCCCGGCGCCAAAGTGCAGCTGTGGCAAAAGCGTTATGACTACAATACGAGGAGTTATATCAAAAATAAGGGTGCTCTGTTTACTGCCGACAAGGACGCACACTTCAAGCAGGCGCCTATCCGGCAAGTAAACTACGGGGAGCAGCATATGCTGGATATCACGTATGGAAACGACCGTCTGTTCGTGCAGGAGAATACGAACCGGTATTATTACAATGAGGATGCCGAACCGGCAAGCGACGAAGGTAAAGAGCGCATTTACTTGTTCACCGACCGGAGCCTGTACCGCCCGGGCCAGACGGTGTATTACAAGGGCATTGTCGCAAAAGGTGATGCTGTGCTCCGCAGTCAGCAGGAGGAATTCACCGCAGTGCTGTACAATGCAAATGCGGAACACGTCATGGAAGCGAAACACCGTGTGAACGTCTTTGGAAGCTTCTCGGGCTCGTTTGTGATACCGGGCAATGGGCTGACCGGCAATTTTTACATTCAGGTAAGGGACAATTTTCGCGTTGATTTTCATGTCGAAGAATACAAGCGTCCCCGTTTTGCGGTCGAATTCGATACGCTGAAAGCGACATACAAAGTAAATGACACCATTAAAATGACTGGTAAGGCCATTGCATATGCGGGCAACACCATCGATGGCGCGACCGTAAAATACCGGGTCGTGCGCGCACCGCGCTTCCCGTACGCGTGGGCGAGGAAACGCTGGTGGGTGTCGGAAGATCCGATGGAGATCGCACATGGTGAAGCAGTTACCGACGCTTCCGGGCAGTTTCATGTTAATTTCGAAGCCATTCCCGACCGTAAAGTTGATCCAAAGGCCGACCCTATATTTGAATACACCGTCAACGTGGATGTGACCGATAACAATGGCGAAACACGGAGTGCAGAAACGACGGTGTCCGTTGGCTATAAATCCTACATATTAAAGGTTGAGATCCCTTCCGAAATGGAAGTTGGCCAGTTCAAAACGCTGGCAGTCCGCACCGAAAACCTGGCAGGCGTATTCGCCCCGGCCGAAGCGACCATCCAGATCACGCGGATCATGCCCGAAAACCGGCTCATCCGGAAACGCTACTGGGAGCAGCCGGACCTTTTTGTGATGTCCAAAAGCGAGTTCATCGCCAACTTCCCGCACGATGAATACGATCGCGAAACAGAGATGGAAAACTGGGAAAAAGCGGGCTCGCCTATTACCAAAACTGTACAATTACAGCCGGACAATTCTGTGCAGATTTCGGAATTCGATCTTGCGGCCGGCTTCTATCAAATAGAAATCCACAGCACGAATGCCGCCGGAGAAAAACTGACCGAGGTTAAATTCACCGAACTCAAAGACCCCGGAGCGAAAAAGCCAGCATATCCGCAGTATGTGGCAGCAACACCAGCTACCGCCGCAGAGCCGGGCGAAAAAGGGTTTTATACAATGGGTACTTCGGCGAGCAAGGCATTCGTAATCAGCACAATCAACCGCAAATCAGGCCCGGCCGGGTTTTCGTTCCTGACATTCAACGAGGAATTGAAAAGATTCGATTACACACCAACGGGAGCTGACCGTGGTGGCTTTCAGGTTGACTATATATTTGTAAAACACAACCGTATTCACACCCACACTGAAAGCATTGTGGTACCCTGGACGAACAAGGACCTGCAAATCGAATACATAACATTCCGAGACAAGACGCTGCCGGGCAGCAAGGAAACGTGGAATATCAAAATCAGTGGTTATAAAAAAGAACCGGTAGCCGCCGAAATACTCGGAAGCATGTACGACGCCTCGCTCGACCAGTTTTACCCACACCAATGGCGGAAGCCCTACATCTGGCCAATAAGCATTGGCATCGGAAGCTGGACCGACGGCGGGAATTTCGACGATACGAATGCCGAGGTTCTCTATGGTTACGCTGAGAACTATAAGTCCTTCGAAAAGCGGTACGACGAACTGATTTTCAATCCGTACCAGAGAGGGTCCGTTCGCAAGAGGATAGCCCTTCGAGGTATAGTTGACAAAAAATCCGCCGCGACAGGTGGTGCGGTGACGGCGGAAGCCGCCCCAATGATGGAAGAAGAAATGGCCGATTCGAGTGTGATGCTTGACGAACCTAATGCTAATGACATGTCGAAAGTAGGTTATGGCGTCAATAATCGTGAGCAGCAAGCAGCCGTGGAGAAACAGCCGGCCCCAACCATCCGCACCAATTTCAACGAAACCGCCTTCTTCCTCCCTGACCTGAAAACGGATCGTGAAGGCAACATTACCTTCTCGTTCACCATGCCGGAAGCGCTTACCAGATGGAAGTTTCAGGCGCTCGCACATACGCAGGAACTCGCATTAGGTTACAGCAGCAAAGAAATCGTTACACAAAAAGATCTCATGGTGCAACCCAATGCACCGCGCTTCCTGCGCGAGGGAGACCGGATCAGTTTCCCGGTAAAAGTGGCGAACCTGAGCAGCGCAATGGTAAATGGAGAAGTTTCGCTTTTGTTGTTTGATTCTGAAACGAATGAGTCGCTGGATCAGCTTTTCCATAACAACAAGTCATCGAGTTCGTTTTCAGCCGCCGCCGGGCAAAGCAGCACCACATTTTTTACACTGGAAATACCGAAAGGTTTCACCAAAATGGTCACCTGGCGGGCAGTGGCGAAAGCGGGAAACCTGTCGGATGGAGAGGAAAATATACTGCCCGTCCTGCCAAACCGGATGCTGGTGACGGAGAGTATGCCGCTATCAATGAAAGGAAATGGCGCGAAGCATTTTACTTTTGAAAAACTGCTGACTTCATCCAAATCCAAAACGCTGACGCATCAATCGGTGACAGTCGAATACAGCAGTAGCCCGGTCTGGTATGCGGTGCAGTCGTTGCCCTATTTAATGGAATACCCCTACGAATGCGCTGAGCAGACGTGGAACCGCTACTATGCCAATTCGCTGGCCTCGCATATTGTAAATGCTTCACCGCGGATTGCTGAGGTATTCAAATCCTGGAAGGGTACTGATGCGCTGCAAAGTAATCTGACTAAAAACCAGGAGCTGAAATCGTTACTGATCCAGGAAACTCCCTGGGTACTGGCATCCAAAACCGAGGAAGAACAAAAGCGGAATATCACGTTGCTGTTCGACCTGGCCAAAATGGAGAACGAGCTGAATGGAGCCATGCGCAAATTGCAGGAAATGCAGAGTCCGAACGGTGGCTTTGTGTGGTTTAAAGGCGGGCCGGACGATCGCTATATGACGCAGTATATTGTCACCGGTATTGGTCATTTGCAGAAAATCAATGCACTGCCTGCTTCCCAATCGGAAAACATCCAAACAATCCTTGAAAAGGCCCTGCCTTATCTTGACAAACGCATTGAGGAGGATTATGACAGGCTCGTCAAGTCAAAATCGAACCTGAAACAATATGTACCCGGCCCGGTTGAAATACAATACCTCTATGCGCGAAGCTTCTTCACAAAGCCTGTCCCAGCCACGACACAGAAGCCATACCAATACTACCGCGAACGGGCAAGGCTTACCTGGGTTTCGCAGCCCAAGTTACTGCAGGGCATGACCGCATTGGTATGTCATCGGACGAAAGACAATAAAACGGCCGATCAAATCCTGGAATCGCTGCGGCAAACGGCTGTTAAAAACGATGAGCTAGGTATGTATTGGAAAACCGCCCAACGCGGCTGGTGGTGGCACGAGGCGCCCATCGAGCGCCAGGCATTGCTTATTGAAGCATTTCAGGAAATCAGTAATGATCAACAGACCATTGGCGACCTCAAAACCTGGCTTCTTAAAAACAAGCAGACAAATAGCTGGGAGAGTACAAAAGCCACAGCAGAGGCTTGTTACGCGCTGCTCATGAATGGAAACGATTGGCTGGCCGAGACTCCCCAGGCCACGGTCCACGTCGGCAACACTGAGGTTAGTTCAACGAATCAAAAGGCGGAGCGCGGGACCGGCTACATGAAACAAACGATCGATACGGGCATTACCGGGCAAATGGGTAATATCAATGTCGTGGTAAGTGGCAATTCGGGGACATCCTCCCTACCCTCCTGGGGCGCCGTCTACTGGCAATACTTCGAAGATCTCGACAAGATCACATTTGCAGAGACACCGCTCAAACTCTCCAAACAGCTCTTTGTAGAAACCAACACCGACTCCGGCCCGGTGCTCAAACCCCTACGTGAAGGCGACGCTGTGAAGGTGGGCGATAAGATCAAGGTCCGCATCGAATTACGCGTCGACCGGGATATGGAATATGTGCATATGAAGGATATGCGGGCGTCGGGACTTGAACCGGTGAACGTGCTGAGCGGTTACCGCTGGCAAGGTGGTCTCGGATATTACGAAAGCACGCGCGACGCCAGTACGAATTTCTTCTTCAATGCCTTGCGAAAAGGAACTTATGTGTTCGAATATCCGCTTTTTATTACACATGAAGGCGATTTCAGCAACGGTATCACCACGATCCAATGCATGTACGCGCCGGAGTTCACTGCCCATAGCGAGGGCATCAGATTAAAAGCATTACCCAGCAAGTAACATGCCAATACAACTTATTCAAGCTACGATCAACGATCTGGAAACCGTCAGACAAATTGGAATAGACACTTTTTATGAATCGTTCGCTTCCGTCAATACCGAGGAAAACATGGCGCATTACCTGAAAACCGGGTTCAGTGTCGAGAAGGTCGCTTCCGAGCTGAGCAATGCCGATTCGGAATTCCATCTGGCCTACGATGGCGACGATCTGATCGGTTATCTCAAAGTGAACCACGGCCCGGCCCAAAGTGAACTGAAAGATGATACCGCGTTGGAAATCGAGCGGATATATGTGCTCCGGGCATGGCAGGGGCTGAAAATCGGGCAGTTATTTTATCACAAAGCCATCGACATCGCCCGCGAGCGCGGATACGCGTATGTGTGGCTGGGCGTGTGGGAAGAGAATGAAAACGCGATCGGCTTTTACAAACGGAATGGTTTCGTGGCATTCGATAAGCACCTTTTCACGCTCGGGGACGATATTCAAACCGACATTATGATGCGGAAGGAGCTATAAGTAATTCGTACAGGGGGCATTCGGATCACCCGACCGCCTCCTGAATTTTCAAAATTGCGCTGGCAAACGCCTCCATATCCTCCTTCTCTCCCAACATGGCATGTTGGAGAATCCACACCGCATCGGTATCGCAAGCCTGCTCTGCTACCGGGCAGAGGGTCTGGCTGTAATCCGCGCTATCCGGAATGGCATAGCACAGGAAGGTTTTGTTCTGAAAAAGGGGCTGCTTGTACAACGGATGCGGGTAACCCTTGAAACTCGGCACGCCTTCCGCGGCTAGCATGGCTGCAAATTCGCTTTTAGATAGCCCTCCAAATTTCGTCGCATCGTATTTGAATATATAAATATGATAGCCGTGCAGCGTAATGGTATCGTTGCGTTTTAGAGGCGAAATCCCTTCAATTTTTTCCAACAGATCATTCAAATACAAACCATTGGCATTCCTTCGCCGGGTTTGTTCTTCCAGACGTTTGAGTTGTTCCGAGAGCAACACAGCCTGCATTTGGGTGATGCGGTAATTACAGCCCGGGTTGTAATGCTCATACCATTGCCCGCCCTCGATCCGGCCTACGTTGCGCAGGGAATGCATCATTGCGTACAATTCATCATCGTCGGTGATAACAATACCGCCCTCACCGGACGTCAGATTCTTGGACGACTGGAAACTGAAACTGCCCACATGTCCGATAGAACCCAGCTTTTTGCCCCTATATTCAGCCCCGTGCCCATGCGCGGCATCTTCGATCACTTTAAGGTTGTGCCGTTGTGCTATATCCATGATGGCATCCATATCACAGGCCAGCCCGCCGAAATGCACCGGTATGATCACCTTCGTGCGTGGTGTTATAGCTGCCTCAATGGCTGCCGGGCTGATGTTGTAAGTTTCGGGATCGATATCCACGAAAACAGGCACGCAGTTGCATTCAATCACCGACGAAGCTGTGGTAATAAAAGTGTAAGGCGGCACAATCACCTCATCGCCGGGCTTCACGCCGCACGCCATCAGCGCCAACCGAAGCGATACCGAACCGTTGACGCAGGTAATCGCATATTTGCTTCCGCAATAATCCGCAAACGCCAGTTCGAAACGCTCCACCTCGTCCCCGCAGTCGGGATTACCCCATTTGCCGCCCGCGACGATCGCGGCGACAGCACTCACCTCATTTTCATTGTAAATGGGCCATGGAAATGTCTTGTCGATAGTTTTGGGTCCGCCGTTGATCGCGAGTTGGTCTCTTTTGCTGCTCATGAGTATGGTGTTCCGGAAATGCCGTGTCCGTTTTTTACGGGGAATACTATTCCAAAAGCGAATCGGGCTATTTCCTCCTTGTATGGGATCGGATCATAGTCTTTTTAGGCCGCAATCCAGTATTTAATCCACAAACCCTTAGTCGCATTCCGTTCATGAATAACAGACAACTACTTTACGCCCTGCTTGTTGCAGGCATTTCATTAGGCACCGCTTGGGCTATACGGGGCCAGTTTGGACACGAGCAAGGCGCCGCGTGGGCCGGCGGCATTGGTGGGTTGAGCATCGTTCTCATCGCCAAGCGCAAAGACTGGTACGCCAAAGCATTCCAGCTTGCATTGGCTTCGGCGGCAGGCTGGGGCATCGGTGGCATTATCAGCTACGGTATAGTAGTCGGCTACGCACGCGGTCTCGAATTCGGGAATGTTTATTATGGATTTCTGATGCTCGGTATTATCGGCGGGTTATTCGGACTGATCGGCGGCGGGTTATTCGGGCTTACACTCGCCTCCTCCCGTGAAAAGCCGGTACAATGGCCGCAACTGATCACCGAAATGATCGCGGGCGCTATTCTATTTTACTATTTGTTGATCGAACAGCTCGGCTGGCTCATGACCCCTCCAAGGTCGGAGGCCTGGGCTGCCTGTTTCGGTATGACCGTCGCGCTGTTCTGGTATATGATCCGTCACAAGCAGCGTTCTGCCATAAGACTGGCCGTTTTTGCCGGGCTCGGTGGCGGTTTTGGGTTCGCGTTCGGCAACTTCCTGCAAGTGATGGGTAACGTTTCCGGCGTTCACTTCAATTTCTGGAACGTGATGGAATATTCGATCGGCTTTTTTGGCGGCGCAGGAATGGCCTACGGCACATTTACTTCGGAGTGGGAAACCACCGAAACGCAGGCATCCCGCTCGCGCCTGCTCGCGCCCGTCGTCATCCTGACGCTGATTATTCCGTTTATTGTCTGGGATCAATCATTTAAAACCCAGAGGCTGGTTGAAACAATCCAGAATTTTAATCCGCTGGCCGATGCCAGCGGTATTACAATTTACGTGCAGTGGGTGGCGTTGCTGTTGGTGCTCGCTTTTGCAGGCTATGCTATATTCAAATACTATATTCAGGTAAAAACATCGTTTCGGGAGCTCCAATACGAAGACATTCAACGGTTATTCTTCCTTAACCTCGGTCTCTATACGATTTACAGCATCCTCATCACCTGCGCATTCATGAGCCTGTACCGCATCGAGCAATACCTTTATATTCTGAACATCGTCGTTCTAGGCCTTCTCGTCAAAAAAACACAGGGATCTTTCTCGGATCGTGGGCTGAATATCAGCCGCTGGGCCATCAATTTCGCATTTATCATTGCCATTTTCGCCATCCTCACCGCCGTTGCCATCAGCACGCACGGTGAATTGAATGGGGCCAACAAGCGTTTTGAATAGCTCCAAACGCAGAAAAGAGAACGAGCCATTCCGAAGATTTTCAGAATGGCTCGTTTTTTTGCGATTAGCGGCGTAATCCTAATTCTTTCAATTCGCGAATCACCTTTTCCGGCTCGTCGGTTTGGATGATATTAGCTCCTAGCCTGGTGAGCTCTTTGAGCGTTTCCCGGGCATTACCCTTCCTGATTTCCGCATCCGGCTTGCCTAACGCATTGATCCAAACCCTCGCGCCTTTGCCCCTGATCAGCTTCGTAACCTCAGCCGTGTAGAAGTCCTCATCGATGTGGATCACTTCCGGCTTGAAGCGCGTTAATGCCGAATCCGCCATCGCCAGCGAATGGGCCCGCGGCATAAGCATGAATTTTTTGGAAGCAGCATCCACTTTGGAGAGGATTTCATAATCGCTATCGAAGAAGAATACAAAATCCTCTCCGCCTACTTTTTTCACTACTTCAATGACTTTTTCGATTTGATCAGTTTTAAGGTCCAGATCGACGAGAATGCGGCCTTTCGCGACTTGCAGGGCCTCTTCTAATGTTGGGATCGTTTCTTCCGTGATTTTGCCATTGGAAATGAGACGCAACTTTCTGAGTGCTTCAAAAGTTTGTGTTTCCAGATCGCCCTTACCGGTGGTGGTACGATCCACTTTGCCATCATGCATGAGCATAGGAATACCGTCCTTGCTCACTTTCACATCAATTTCAATGATATCAACACCCAATCTGATCGCCTCCCTGATCGCGGGCAATGAATTTTCCGGGAACTCATGATGCACGGCCCGATGCGATGCTACCAGCACATTTTTAGAGGTTGGATTCAAAAACTCTTTCCTGATGGGACCGACTTGCGCTTGGGTTTTAAAAACAACATATAGTAATAGAATAGCGGGTAATGTAATGCGGGTCATTATAATTGAAATTGTTGGATACTACTTGGTAATCGTCAGCTCGTCTTTTAACTCACCTTCGGGATTGTAACATTTATAATGCAGCGTGTTGCCCTTGATCGACACATGCTGGTAAAGCGGGCCATCTTTGTATCTCACCACGGCATAATCCTCCTTCGGCCAGCGCTCCTGCTTTCCGGGAATGCTGATAGACATCAGGTAAATGGTGCCCTTCGCCGGGCTGGCCACTTCTTTGTCGTTGAACATCGGCTTCGTGCGCAGGTAATAATGCATATGCCCGCTCATGACCATATCCACGTGGTATTTGTCGAAAAGCGTACACCACTCGCGCTTGATCTCGTCATAGGGCTCTTCAAAGTTGTAGGGTGGGAAATGGAACATCGCAAACTTCCATTTGGCTTTCGAGTTCCTGAGCTGATTTTCAACCCAGGCGGTCTGCTGCGGCACCGAAAGGGTCGCAT
The DNA here is from genome assembly GCA_035565435.1 of Dyadobacter sp. GTDB lineage: Bacteria > Bacteroidota > Bacteroidia > Cytophagales > Spirosomataceae > Dyadobacter. The sequence goes on from DATMSL010000106.1 coordinate 10,162, forward strand.
CAATCATCAGGAACAATGCGTCCTGGTAATGGAAAGCGTAAGTCATTTCGGAGGGCTGGCCGGCCGGGCCATTTTCCGGCAGGCTGAACATTTCCTTGTACATCCATGCACCAAGACCGTCCTGACTATCATGATTACCAGGCACCGGCATCAATGGTCGTGTACTGAAAGTCGGGCCGGCGTGCGCCCACAGCTGATCCCAATCATCGCGGTGCAAACCGGTGGTTACCAGGTCGCCGGCTATGGAAAAGAATGCGGTTTCAGGATGCCGCTTCATCGACTTTTGGGCCATATCACCCCAAATAGGAGAATAATGCGTGTCGCCGAACCAGATGAACGAAAAGTCCTTCACGCGGTCGGAGGCGGTCTGGAAAGACGACGTCGCCGACCATCGCGATTGCCCGGTACCAATCGAGTAATGGTACAACGAGCCAGGACTCAGCCCTTTGAGCTGCGCGGTAAACCGGTTTACGAACCGGTCGTTCTGCAAAAGCCTGTCTTCCATATTAAATGCGGAAGCATCCGTAAAAAGTGTGTCGGATGTTCCCGGCTTCCAGTATTTCACTTTACTTCTCAGCACCTTCGGGCTGGTGCGCCACTGGATGTTCGCGGTGGTAGCGGGGTCACCGCTCCATGTCATTACTATCTGGTCGGGTTTTTCCGACGAAGGTGTGGAGGTTCTCCGGAATGCATTCACCAGGTGCGCTTCACGTGCGCGCCCCCGTACGGTCGTGAAGAGCGTCTGGCCTTTTAATTCTTCCGGAACCTCGGTTAATACGAGGCTGTCCCAATCATGATAGGTAAATGCGCCCTTCTCTAGGGTACTTAATGCATATTGTGCAGGCACTACATTCGAAACCGCGAGCTTTTCTGCCTTATCGAGTGGCGCCACGCTGATGAAATACACCGGCCTGTCTTTATCAAAACCATTGATACCAAGCCCTACGTGCCCTTTTTCGAAATCCTTTTGCCAGACTTCGTAGGTATACTCCTCGTTTTTGACGAGCATTTGTGTTTTCTTAAAACCGCTCTTTTGGAGCCAGAAAGGCGGCACGGCCTGGCCGGTATGCCGCACCAGCGACACCCTTACCGGCACATTCACTTCGAAAGTCCAGAAACGCGTTGCCAGTGTTTCCTTATCGCGTTCGCTGAGTACGCTCAGGATATAGTTATCCGAAATCGTGTCCAGCTGCGCCGGTGTGAGTGTTTCATAAAACCGTGTCACCGCGCGGTCTATTACCTCTTTCACCGTTCTCTCAGGCTGTTCTCCGCCTGGCGCGAAAGACATCCAAACCAGGCATATCAATGCCCACCCGTGCAATCCTTTGTTTTTAATCATGGCTATTTCAAGTTTCCCGTCAGTATAGATACGTCTATTTCAGGGATTTACAGAACTGACTTATTATTCGTTAAAAACACCCTGGTGC
>DATMSL010000107.1:0-6082 GCA_035565435.1 Dyadobacter sp.
GATTTTCTTGCTGCTAGGCTAAAATGGCAACTATGTAACTGTTTGAATAGTTCGCTGAGAGTGGCACGTTTTTTGCAAATTCATGCGACTGCTGCCGGAAAGTAAAGATATTCAAACGATCTTTTAAGAATTTCAAACCAAACGGGAGCAGGGAGTCTGTCGCCAATATAGTTTGCTGAACGCTTTACTATTTTTGTAATGAATAAACCCGATTGTCATGTAATTCTTAATTCTCCGACATGGAAAACATCAAGCGCCGCCGGTTATCCGAGTTTAACAACGAGTTGAAACTAAAAGGATTTAATGTGTTTCAGATTGAAGAAGACGGCAACGCCACGCGAGTGTACAGCCGCAAGGATTTTTACAAGATCTGCCTGACTACCGGAAAAAGCAAAATACACTATGCCGACAGGAGCTTTGAAACCGACGGCACCGTGCTGTTCTTCGGAAATCCGCATATTCCCTACTCATGGGAAACACTTTCGACGAGCTATGCGGGTTACACCTGCCTGTTTTCCGAGGAATTCCTGAGTACAGCAGAACGGACAGAAAGTCTTCAACACTCGCCCCTGTTCAAAATCGGCGGCACTCCCATCCTGCACATTTCCGAGCAGCAGCGCGAGTTTCTTAATACGCTGTTTCGGAGGATGATAGAAGAGCAGAAGGCCGACTACCCGTTTAAGGACGATCTGATGCGCAATTACATTAACCTGATTATCCACGAGGCATTGAAACTGCAACCGTCGGAAAACTTCCATCAGCAGAAAAATGCGGCGGGGCGCATTACCTCGGTATTTCTGGAACTTCTGGAAAGGCAGTTCCCGATCGAAAGCGCCGATCGGCCGCTGCAATTGAAAACGGCGCAGGACTATGCCTCCAACCTGAACATGCACGTCAATTACCTCAACCGCGCTGTCAAGCAGGTCACCGGTAAGCCCACTACATCTCACATTACGGAACGGATCGTGGCGGAAGCGAAGGCACTTTTGCAGCATACCGACTGGAATGTTTCCGAGATTGCCTACGCGCTGGGTTTTGAATACCCTACCTATTTCAATAACTTTTTCAAACGTCTGACAGGCACAAACCCACGGTCGCTGAGAACGGAAGCAGTTTGAAATTCTTAATGATCGGTTTGATTGTCTTTAACGCCCGGCCTATTGGTTGGGATACCTTTGTTGTAGATCTATGATAAAGATGTGTTATGAAAAGACGGCTTATTGTCCCGACTCACCTGGCAATAGTTTTGACAGCATTTATGGCTTGTAAAACAGATGATATCATGCATCCGGCAAACCCGCAAGCCGAAATGGAAGGCGACGGCATCGCAGATTCTACTGAACGTCATTTGGTGATCAAAATCGGCTCGAAAACATTTCAAGCCAAGCTGGAAGCAAACCCGACCGCGACCGCGTTTAGAGCCAAACTACCTCTTAGCATTTCGATGTCCGACCTGAATGGAAATGAAAAGTACTACCGGTTTCCAACGAACATGCCTAGTAATCCAGCGAATCCACGCATGATCGAAAACGGCGATCTGATGCTGTATACTTCCAATACGCTGGTGCTATTTTACAAAACATTTGCTACCTCGTATACATACACCCGCATTGGCAAGGTTGACAATGTAGCCGGGCTCGCAGCGGCGCTGGGTTCCGGCGACGTAACGGTTGGCTTTGAATGAGAATAAAAGCTAAAAATAATGGAAAGCAATACAGACATTTTCGATCGCCTGCGTGCGGGTGAGGTGCTCCGCAAGGACGATCCGGGGTATGACGACTTTGGGCAAGTAGTGGCCAGAACGATACGGCTCTGTTCACAAATGAATGTACAGGCGACGGATATCGACCAGGTACGTGAGCGGCTCAGCGAGATCATCGGCGCCCGGATCGACGAGTCGACCATTATATTTCCCCCCTTTTATACCAATTTCGGGCGCTTCACGACATTGGGCAAAAACGTGTTCATCAACCACGCCTGCTCGTTTCTGGATATTGGCGGTATTATCATCGGGGATGATGTGCTGATCGGCCCCCGAGTGAATATCACTTCAGAAAACCATCCGCTCGACCCATCAGACCGCAAGACACTGATTCCCAAATCCGTGCATATCAAACGAAATGCCTGGATTGGCGCCGGAGCAACCATTTTGCCGGGTGTCACAGTCGGAGAAAACGCGGTAGTGGCTGCGGGAGCCGTGGTAAGTCGTGATGTGCCGCCGAACACCGTGGTGGCAGGCATCCCGGCGAAGGTCATCAAAGACAATGTAGCCTCATGAGGTGTCCTGCCTAAGAGAGCTCACTGATATCTTTCACTCCATTTTCAATCAGCCAGCGTCTGAATAATGCTACATCATCAGGGCAAAAATGAACGACACGGCCATTACTTAGCATGCATGTGAACAGTTCTTTTGATTGAATAAACCGAACCACCTCGATCGCGCGGTAAGGAAAGTCCGGAAATATGTCATTGTTCACAGGCACCTGTATCGATAAACGAATGATTGACGATAAGAAAACAAAAAGCATCTCCCGGCGATGCCGGGAGATGCTCAGATCAGCGTCTTACCACTTTGACTGTTTCTGCAGTCCCATCCTCATACAGAATTTTTAATATACTCACTCCTTTGCCCAAAGCCGGGAGCTGGACGACTTGCGATTTCGGGCGGCCTGTGTCAAATACTTTCCGCCCGTCCATATCCACCGCGGTAATGCTTCTGACCCGCTTCCAATCGGCGACCGTTAGCTGTACCGGTCCGTCGGAAGGATTCGGATATGCGACGACCAACTCTTTGCCATCTATTCTAATGCTTTTGACGCTGCTGTATGCAAAAGTATTGTCCCTATCCACCATTTTGAGGCGGTAGAAGTTGTTACCCGACCTGGGCTGCTGATCCAGGTAAGTGTACACCTGGTTGACCGTACTCTCTCCATTTGCATTGACCGACGCCAATGTGCCCCAGTTTTTCCCGTCGCGGCTGCGCTGGATTTCGAAACGATCGCTATTCGTTTCCGCTGAGGTATTCCAGTTCAGACGGACATTTTGCTCTTCGGCCGTCACCGAGAAGGAGATCAGGGTTACCGGTAATGGATCTTCTACGGATATCACAAAATTGTTGTCTGTGTAACTAACGTCTGCCGCAATACGTCCCGTCACGTACTGGATACCAGCGCAGTCGGCGGTCAGGCCAATGACTCCATCCGCGGTTCCGTCACCCTCACCACCGCTCGTGCCAACTGCTCCCCCTTCCAGGATCGCGAAGTACCCCGTAGGCATCTGGCCTTCTGTCGAACCACCGGAAGTCGTACCCAATACCAACTGGTGGCTACCAGCCGGAACGTTGCTGAACAAGAAAGTACCCGAAGCGCTGACCGGCACGACCGCTTGTGAAGGAGTACCCGGCCCTGTCGTAATCAGGGTCACGTAAAGGCCCAATGTAGATCCGTTCGCCGGCGATCCGTTCACGCCATCGTTAATGCCCGTCGGATCGTCGAAGACGGTGCCGCCTATGTCCGTCAAACAGCCGGTCACTGTCAGTGTTGCCTCAGGCTGTTCCAAGATACAGGCATTGTCAGGGTGCTTCAATTGGACGCGGTATTTCGCGCCGTTCTTCGCCAATCCTACTCCTGTTAACGTGAGCGTCGCAGTCGTTGCCCCGCTGTAAATTCCACCATCCGTAATATTGCTGAAACCCGACCCGGTATCTTCCTGCCATTGGTATTGGATCGTACCTGATACGTTGGTCGCACCGGGGTCCGCATAGTTCGGGGTCGATCCGGTATAGGCCGTGGTGGAAGTGGCATTGGCAGCCACCGAGAATGAAGTAGTACCGCCGCTTTCAACCGACTGATTACCAGGGGCCGTATCGACGAGCAGGCGCGTTGCAAGTTTAGCATTCTGGAAGTTGCTGGTGTAGCCACCTTGCCCTGTTACTTTGCCATTGACGTCCACCTGCACCGGTGAAATCCCCAGTTTACCATCCCCGTCGCCATCCGTACCACCTGCCTCAATGGCGTCGTTGCAACCGTCATTATCACTGTCAGGATCCAGTTGGTCTATAATTCCGTCCCCATCGAAATCGCACACCTTGGGAACAGTTGCACCGAATACAAAATTCGCCCAGTTCTCGGCTACCGTATAGTTGAAGCTGATACTGCTGAATGTGCCGGTCATCCTTACAATGGCGTATCCCTCCGTTCCGGTAATTTTGGTCGCCGTATTCTGCACAACGGACTGGGACCATAATATTTCAACAGGTGCACCGAAATTGATTCCGACGGAAATGGAGGCGCTGCCAATGGAAGCAAATACAAGAACCGGGTTGGTCATTGGGCTGGCGAATGTCAATGTGTTGTTGGTGATCTGCGTATTCTTGATCGTCGGATTGACGTTGGGTACGCCATACGAGGCCGGGAAATTGTTTATTCCAAACACGGTGCCTGTGGTGCCGATAGGTTGCGAAGATTCGTAAGTATAACCTATGCCGTTAATCGTACCCGTTGCTGTATTACCGTTGACCGTCGGCTTGCCGGACCAGAAAAAATCAGCCGGGGGACACTCATTCGTATCCAGTATACCGTCATTGTCGTCATCCAGGTCGCAATCGTTCCCTACACCATCTCCGTCGGTATCCACGAACGCGGGATCACCCGGGTCGCAGGATGTCATGATGGCCATTGATTTCACCGTCGCGCCGGGTGTGGCCGGCACCGGTGTGTGGTGTGCGGTTGGAACTGTAAACGCGGACGAAAATGCCGCGAGTACCGCCCAGCTTAATGCCGAACAAAGTAAATTTCTGCTCATAAGAAAATGGTTTTGATAAACGATAAATTATCGAACGCGCGCAACAGGCCTGTCAAGCGCTTTTGCGCGTCGAATTACAACTACACAGGAGGGCTATATTTTCAGGGCGAAACCAAGCTTCGCGTACAAGTCACTCAGCATGCTATCTCCCGGCACTACCGGGACAAGATCATATTACTCAACGTTAGAAAAATCACTCAGCATAGTCCATTACCATGGTCCGATATGCCTTCATCGACGTATCATTTCCTGATTGGAGCCAGACAAAAGTATTACGTGTAACCAGCAGGGTCACTATCAAAAATTTAATCGTCTGTTAAACAAATGCATGAATTATATTTAAAAAATTTAACTGCATGTCGAATAACTACTATCATTGATTTTCCCTATAATTGTCATAAGGTTCCGGCGACAGCTATTTCTTTTCACACATGAGTATTCAGATCATCATCGCAGAAGATCATCCGTTGATTCTGGCGGGTATTCAATTTCTTTTGATGGCACATAAACCCGAGGCAGTAATTACTTGCACGAGCGACTTCAACAAGACAATCGCAATGCTCGAAAAACGAAAGTTTGATTTACTGATCATGGACATCAATCTGCCCGGCGGTGATAAGGTTACGATGGTGCATTCGGTCAGGCTCCGGCAGCCCGATCTCCCGATTCTGGTTTGTTCAAGCTACGACGAGCAGCTTTATGCAGTGCCGTTCTTAAAGGCAGGTGCAAATGGTTATATTTCCAAAACGGCGATCAACGACGATTTTACCAAAGCCGTAGATCATGTGCTCAGCGGCCGGACTTACGCAAGCCCGGAGGTAATGCAACATGCGTTTGCCAAATTGCTGGGCTCGAAAGAGACGCGGGAAAATGTGACTGAGAAACTCTCGGAACGGGAACTGGACGTTGCTCAGCTGCTGGTAAAGGGGCAGTCTACCAAAAATATCGGCGAGCAGCTAAGCCTTTCTTCCTCTTCAATCAGTATTTATAAATCCAAGATTTTCGAAAAGCTTGGCGTAAACAATGTAATCGAGTTGACCAAGTACTTTCAGGTTAATGATTAAAACACCATTTAAATGGTCATGTATTTCTAAAAGTGTGCTGGCATTCGCATTGCCGGCATTGTGGCTGTTTGCGCCTGCGTATGTGAGCGCGCAGCAGGCGCCCGAGGGATACTGGTTGCAACGATTTACGGACGAAAACGGCCTTCCCCAGAATAGTGTCAAAGCGATTGCCCAGGATTGTAATGGCTTTATCTGGCTGACTACCGAGGCGGGAC
>DATMSL010000108.1:0-1588 GCA_035565435.1 Dyadobacter sp.
GCTTTTTATATTGATATAATACTTGAAATGCTGAATGCCTCAACGAATGCGCGCCATCTGCAACTGTCCATTCGTTTCCTGCCACGCGCGGATCACCTGCGTAAGCTGCTTGTATTCGATCAGAAAGCCGTCGTGGCCATAAAGCGAGTCGATCTCCTGAAATGCAGCGTCCGGAATATGCCGGGCCAGGAATTGCTGCTCCGAAAGCGGGAATAGTAAGTCAGATTTGATACCCAGTACCAGCGTCTTCGCCTTCACGAGCCCGAGCGCATGTACAATCCCCCCCCGGTTGCGGCCTACATTATGCGAGTCCATGATCTTGGACAACGCCCAGTAGGAAAATGCATTGAAACGCTTCACAAACTTGTCTCCCTGATATTGCTGGTACGACGATGCCCTGAAATCATCAATCTGGTCGGGATTATCGCGGGCTTGCGTAAAGTTGTAGGTGTCGTAATTTCGGTAAGACAGCAATGCGATCGACCGCGCCGCACGCATACCCATAGCGCCTGCTTCCGGGCTATCCTCGGTATAGGTAGGATCCGCCTGGATCGCCATCCGCTGCGACTCGTTGAAGGCAATACCCCACGGCGAGTGCAATGCATTGGACGCGATCAGGATCAGTTCTTCGAACAAATCCGGCTTTTCCACCGCCCATTCCAATGCCTGCTGCCCGCCTAGTGATCCGCCAATGCAGATCTTGATTTTGCTGATCGCGAGCTCCTGTCGCAAAAGGTCAAGTGTTCCTACCACGTCCCGCACGGTAAGAGTCGGAAAGCTATGGTAATAGGGCTGATTTGTCCTGGGATTCACTGAAAGCGGTCCCGTAGAGCCGTACGCGGAGCCAAGCACATTCACGCAAATGATAAAATGCTGCGACGGGTTGAAGTATTTGTCGTCTCCTACCAGGCCGTCCCACCAGTCGTGGGCATTGGAGCTGCCGGTGAGCGCGTGGCAAATCCAGACGATATTGGTGTCGTTGGCGTTTCTTTCTCCGTAAGTAGTGTATGCGAGTTCAAATCCTGGCAATTCGCCGCCCATTTCGAGGGCGTAGGGATAGGGGTACTTAAATGTCTTCTGGTCCGCTTGCATAAGAGCCACAGCACGTGGTTAAATTCAACACATGGTAAAATTGACAGCCGGAATAATTCATTTCGGTTGTAGCTGCGAGACTAAAGCCAATCGGCTTACGGAAATTTCTAACTGTAAGAGCACACGAATTGATTTTATATCTCCTAATAAACTTAGGTGGGAATTAGCACCTTTCTCCATCGCGGTAGCAGGTTGCCAGAGGTTCATAGAGCCCATTCTCTCGCCTCTTCTTTATAAATCAACCGCCGTATAAGGGAAGCAATTGATTGATGGTGCAATATTAAGCGCAGATGCCTGAAAATACAAGCAAATGCAAAAATTCTGTCCTTCCGTGAGGCCCGCTCGTGCCGCGGCAGCTTATCTTTGCCGGTCAACCATTTTTAGTAGAATGAGAATCTTTTTTCACAGTCTGCTGCTCGTTTTCGGCGCTGCACAGGCATTCGGACAATCTGTTTCACCCTCACCGGAAAACATCCGCAAACACATTTCGTACCTC
>DATMSL010000109.1:0-2911 GCA_035565435.1 Dyadobacter sp.
CGATCTCGTTTCCGGCGGCTAAGAAGATGATTCTGTTCAAAGTACAATCCATCTAATCAAAATATTTATGAAGACAACTAGCCTTTTTTCAACGCTCGTATTCACACTCGCTCTTGCCGCGTCATCGGTTTCCAACGCGCAGGTTAAAATCGGAACCAATCCGGCCACCATTGAGCCCAACTCCAATTTGGAAGTGGAAGCCTCTACTCCGGGACGTAAGACAAAAATCGACAAGACGACAGGCCAGGTTACAATCACCGACGGCACTGAGGGGGCTGGGAAAGTATTGACGTCGGACGCAGCCGGCGGTGCGAGTTGGCAAACACTTGGGCCAAGCGTATATGTTGAAGCCAGCAACCCAGGCCCTCAAACAATAGTAGGCGGGTCTGGGTTTAACAGACTAGTTATGCCAAATGAAATTGTAGACATCGGAGACAATTACAATCCTGCTACCTCACAATTCACTGTTCCTACCACTGGCTATTATATGCTAATGGGCAGAACCTCGAAGGATTTAACTAATAATACAGACGAACACCAAATAAGCTTTGTTTTACTGGTTAATGGCACGTTGGCCACAAGGGATATTTTGGATGCTTTACCTGGCGGACAAACAGGGGTGGCTGGTTTTGTACACTTTCAGGGTACAACGTTTGGGTATTTCAATGCTGGTGACGTGCTCGAGCTTTCAATAAGAAGTCTCACGACAACGCCGACTGCTAATTTTGTCATGAACTATTTGAAAGTTGTCAAATTATTTTGACACAACTAAACAACCATAGTGCTAAACAGGCCTAATTATGAAACAAAGCTATACCACTTCGTCCAGAAAAGGATGGATAAGCCTGGTTACCTCAATATTGTTGGTGGGTCACCTGGTTCAAGCCCAGGAGGGCAGCCAGGGCAACGCCACCATCTTCGGTGGTGCACAGATGACTTTTTTCGGCAATCATGACTTTGTCGCGGGAGGCATTGGTGCCCAGCCGGGCGTGATCCTGACCGAACGAGCAGCAGGCAACTTCGGCGTGTTGAACTTTGCCGGCGATAACCTTACTTCCGCGGGCGCCTCGGATGCGGGCTACGTGGATGGCTATGTGCGCAAGTACGGGGTGGGAACATTTGTATTTCCGGTGGGTGACAATGGGACGCTCGGTCCGTTTGCCGCTTCGGCCGACGGCACGATGGGCGCTTATTTTCACGCAGACCCCAACACGGCTGCTACGAGCAACCTCTTTACCGGTTCCGATTATGCCGCGCTGCCTGATGGAGGGCCTTTCGCCACGACCAGCATGGGGGCCAATGTTAATGTAGTCAGTACCGTTGAATACTGGGACATCGATGGGGCGAACGCGACGCCGCTGACGCTTACCTGGGATGCAGGAAGCGCCATTTCGGCGCTGACAGACAGTGACCTGACCAAACTGACCATTGTGGGCTGGAACGGGACCCAGTGGGTAGCCATTCCTTCGAAAGCCGACACGACATCCGTTCTGGGTGGAAACAGCGACTTGACGACAGGTTCTATCACAACTCAGAGCCCATTGGTGCCCGATAGCTTCGCTGCCTATACCTTTGCTTCGCTCATTCTGCCGCTGCCGGTTACGCTCACCCGCTTTACAGCTTCTGCCGAAGGCAAGACGGCGTTGCTCAGCTGGGCAACGACCGAGGAAATCAATAGCGACCGGTTCGAGATCGAGCGCAACACTGACGGTAAAAACTGGAGCCTAATCGGTACCGTTGCTTCCACCGGCGAAAGCAAGGTCCTGATCGACTACACATTTTCGGATAATGCGCCGTTTGCTGGCGAAAACCTCTATCGCCTGAAAATGGTCGATAAGGACAATTCATATGCGTATAGTACAATCCGGAATGTGAGGATCAAAGGTGAAACAACGATCAAACCTTATCCGAACCCGGTGTCGGACAAACTGCTGATCGACAGCTATTCGGCTGTGCGGATGGTATCAATCAGAAATACGGCAGGACAAAGCATGTTGCAAATGCAAAAAGTGTCGAATACCGGAATTGATGTCAGCAAACTGACGCCTGGGATTTACTTCCTAACCGTGACCCTGTTTGACGGCACTATCACCACACATAAAGTATCCGTTACCAGGTAATAACGAGTTGTACAGTCCGGGCAGCGATCGCTGCCCGGATTCGTTTGAGTCCAATGGCATATCCGGGCACCACTTATATGAATAACCCTACCAAATCATGAGGGCTTTGATCGTTACCGGTAACCATCTTTTTTCCATCGCTATACAAGAGGTCATAAAAATCAATTATCCGAACGCTTACATTGTTGAAACGAATACGGTTCGAAAAGCAATTTGATTCGTTAACAGAGCCATCTAAGGGAATTCGCGTTGGTAAACCGGTCGTAGACCGCGCCGAGCACGAGTCTTCCCTTCTCAGTAAAGTCAAACGAATAAGCACTAGTTTTTATCGAAAAATACTCCATATTACTCTTAGACTGGAAAATTCGGTAAAATTGGGCCCTTAGTCAATTTGATGATAGTTCTATCTATTTCACCGAATTTTCCACTATTGGACGCATACCATTATGGATTATTGGCTGGTATGTGCTATTGCTTCCTAAATTTCAGCGATCGACGCGATGATAGCTGTTAGCATTGAATCCAAATCCATCTACTGGTCAGCTATAAATCACCAGCGCGTGCGGAGGTATAGTTAGTCGGATCGCCTTGCCGTTTCTTACTTCAATATTTAATTCTGCCGGGCTTAAATCGGATGCAAACAGGCATTTCATCGATCTGTCTACCGGATGCATCACATCATCGACAGTAGCATATACACAAGCGTATTTTTCCTGATCCAAATTCATAGCACACAGTATTTCATGGTCGCCGGAAATCCGCGACCATGCGATTACCTGCTTATCGCCGGT
>DATMSL010000110.1:0-3279 GCA_035565435.1 Dyadobacter sp.
CAAGATGTCATAATTTTGCAGGGTTTTCGTTTAAATTGTATTGAATTAAGTATTAACCGCCATGTCGAAAACATCCTCAGGAATTGCGCTCCTCTTCTCGCTGCTCACTTCATCAGCGGCATTCGCACAATACGCTACCGACGCACTTCGCTATTCAGAAATCAACCAGAACGGATCCGCGCGCTTCCAGGCGCTGGGCGGAAACCATGCAGCCATTGGTGGCGACGCCAGTTCTATTTACGGAAACCCGGCAGGTCTGGGATTTTATAGTCGCTCGGAATTTACGTTGAGCCCTGCTGTGACGATCGCAGGTACGAAAGCCAACTACCTCGGAAACGAGGATAAGCAAAGCAGCGGTCTGTTTAATATTCCCCAGGCCTCGGTCGTATTCACAAGCCAGCCAGGATTTCAGCGGAAATGGAAGCGGTCGTCACTAGGCATTTCGTTTTCCCGCCAGCAATCATTTAAGAATGGATACACCTACGGAGGCCGGAACAATAACAGTGCCTACCTCGATAACGTGGTAGAAGGGGTTAACAGCACGAAACCGTCCACAGAAGATCTGGAAAAAGACTTCGATAGTCAGGCTACCGGAGGCCCTATTGCATATAGCCTGCCCGCAGCTTATTACCAGATGTACCTGATTAACCCAACCACCTCGACAGGACCTCCTTATAATGCTTTGGATGCCAATAGTGTGGTGGACCAATCAGGTGACTTTACCTCGAAAGGCTCTACCTCCCAATGGACAATCGCCTATGCCGGTAATCTGAACGACAAGTTCTACCTCGGTGGTAATGCCGGTTTCAGCAGGATCAGGTACGAATATTCTGCCAGATTCAGCGACGACTATATCAACAGCCCGGAGCTGACCTACATCGACCAGTTTGAAGATTTCGTGGTAAAAGGTACAGGTTTCAATCTCTCGCTTGGTGCTATTTACAAGTTTAACCCAATGTTCCAGATAGGCGGAACAATAATTAGTCCAACTTTTAGCGCAATCAGGGAGACATTTAGCCAAAGCGTTGGCGCTGGATATGTGGACGGAAAGGTAACAGGCCCGGACGGTAATTTGATTACGCCGCCTTATACCTCGCTTCCCATCGCGCCCAATGATTTTGAATATAGCCTGATCGGGCCGTTGCGAGGAAACCTAGGTGGTACTGTTTTTTTTCAAGACAAGGGATTTCTAACGGCCACAGTCGAGTATACGGGTTACAGTGGCATGCGGGCGCGAACAAGTTTTCGAGATGCCGCAGGGAACAAGGATTTCAAAAACAATACGAATGCGGAAATCAAAGACACATTCCGCAACACGGTCAACTTCCGGCTGGGGGGAGAAGTTCGAGCCAATATCTTCCGTGCGCGCATAGGTGGTGCCTACATTGCGGATCCCTATCTTGACAGGACAGACGGCATCGACCGAAGCAAACTATTGTTCTCTGCGGGCGTAGGCGTGCGTACCGACCGCTTTTTTGTCGATTTGACCGGCACATTTACCACCTACAAATCTGCTTACACACCTTATTATCTGAACAACCCGAACAACTATGCGTCGGTGGAGATTACCAATCGGCCAGTCAATGTAATGGTGACGGGCGGGGTGTTTTTCTGAGAAGTTCAGAAGAAACTATAAATGAAAAGACCTGCACTGTGCAGGTCTTTTCATTTATAGCAATGGCGTGAGCACTTCCAATAGGTGACTGACGTCTATTTCGCCCTTCAATGTAAAGTCGGCCTGTGTGTAGTACGGGAGCCGGTCGGTAATGCGGTTTTGTAGCGTATCGACGAGCGAAGTAGCACCGGAAAGAATAGGGCGGTCGTCCTTGCCGTGGTTTTCGATCCTTCTTGCAAGATCTTCGGCTGGAACATCCAGAAAAATGCTGACACCCATCCCTTTGATTACCTCCATATTATCAAAAAAGCAGGGGGTGCCTCCGCCTGACGCGAGCACAATGCCTTTTTGCGTGGCCGTTTCTTTCAAAATCCGGCTTTCGACTTCCCGAAAGTACGCTTCCCCCTGCTGCGAAAATATGGCGGAAATCTCCATTCCCTGGTCTTTCTCGATCAGCTTGTCAAGGTCCACAAACTGGTAATTCAATGCGCGTGCGAGCTTTTTGCCGAGCGTAGTTTTGCCGGAAGACATCATCCCGACCAGTATTATATTCTTCATTTAACGTAGGGTGTCAGTCTCATTATTTGACAAGGCCCACTACCTCATCGGCAGTTGGGGTGTCGTTGTAATGCCATTTGCCTTTCACGATACCGTCTTTCAAAAGCCACAGGCCGGGGTTGGAGCGCGAAATAGTTTTCAAAACCGTCGCATCTACGTAATAGTAAGGAGCGGTAAGTTGGTGTTGCGAGAGAAAATTCTCAATATCGGCGCTGTTTCCGGAAGTGAGGATAATCGGTTCCACGCCCTTGCTCTTCACGGCATTGATCAGCTTATTGATATCCGGTAATGCGGCAGTATTAATGTCCGTAAGGTTTTTGATAATCAGGAAAAGTTTTTTGCCCTGGAAAGTGCCTTCCGTAAAATCGCCCGCGTCATTCCATACCTTGTAGTCTGTTATTTTCGGCTTCGCATCTTCGTTTAGCACGACCATTTCCTTGAATTTCAGTGTAGTGTCACTCGGATATTGCTCGTATTTCAGCGTTTTGCCGTCCTTTTCAAATACATACTGATATCGCAGCGGCTCGGAAGGCTTCATTTGGGCGGGTATGCTCGCGCTCACACGATATGGCAGCAAATCAACAATGGGTAAATGGCGTAACGAGTAAATGGCAACGCCTAATGAAACCAGCGTCGAGATAACGACGATAATGCCGGTAGGGTAGGATTTGAATTTCTTTCGGTAGTATACGATCACCAGGATCAGGATCAGCAAGAATATATCCTTGCCAAACGACGTCCATGGCGTAAGCTTAATCGCCGCACCGAAGCAACCACAATCGGTTACTTTGTTGAAATAAGCCGAATAGAAGGTCAGGAAGGTAAAGAAAACAATGATCGCCAGCAGCAGCCAGGAAATGGTTTTCGGCTTGTAAGCGACCAGTAATGCAATACCCAGAACAACCTCCGCAGTGCAGAGAAATACCGAAAAATACAGTGCCAGCGGCACCAGAGCCATGAAGAAATCATGCAGTGCAGGAAGGTCGGTTGCGAAGACCTCGAAATATTCTTCCAGCTTGTACTGTGTCCCGATCGGGTCGTTCAGCTTGATGATTCCGGAAAAGATGAATAGTAAACCTACTACGACTCGTGAGATCTGGGCAAAG
>DATMSL010000111.1:0-3736 GCA_035565435.1 Dyadobacter sp.
ACCGAAAAAGCGGAGATCAAGACCGAATTCAGTAGAGGATGAAATTTCAGGTTTCAGGTTCTCAGCCGGGCGTGTGGTATTGCGTGAAATATAACCGCCCCCACGGCCGCCTTGGGTAAAATTGTAGGTTTGCAGTAACTGATAAGGACTGGTATCGTTACCCACCTGCGCCCACGAACCACGCAGTTTCGCGAAGCTGATCACCTCCGGGAGTTTGAATGCTTCCGTGAGGATTACGTTACCCCCGAAAGAATAGTAAGCGTATGAATAAGGCTTCGGCAGGGTTGAGGACCAGTCGTTACGAACTGAACCATCGATGGTAATGAAGTCGCGGAATGAAAGTGACGCCGTACCGAATACATATTGCAGCTCTTTTTGACTGAATCCGGTCATTTGGGTCAATGCGGCTGAAAATGACAGATCGAAGAAGTTAGGAACAGTAAGACCCGTGGTTGTCCCTCCAACCTGAGAGAACTTCTGATAGGTTTGACCGGCACCGAAATTATAGGTCAAGTGCAGATCTTTGCTCAGATTGTTGTTACCTGAAACGATTACGTCGAGGTTTCTTTCGAGCGTCTCGGCTGTGAAGTCAGCATATGAACCTCCCGATCCCGCGAATAGAAGCGTATTGTTATAAAAACCGCGGTTAAAGCGATCAGCATACCAGTCGTAACTGATACGGCCCTGAACATTCAGCCAGTCGGTAATCTCATATTTTACGGAACCCAAGGAAATCACCCGGTTGCGTTTCTCCGATTCGAACGTGCGGTTGATTGTCCAGTAAGGGTTCATATAAATACCTGAGCTGGCCCAGTAGGTAGGCTTGCCGGAGGCGTCCTCAAAAGTTTTGTATTGGTTCAAATCCACACTACGGGGGATTTTGTACAGGTTCATGGTTACAGAGCTCTCTTCACCCGAGCGTGGTTTGTTCTCGATGTCGGAGTTGATATAGGTGATTTTAGCATCGGCAGAGAGGCGCTTCGTGATCTGCGTGTTCAGGCGCAGGTTGAAAGTGTGGCGCATCAGCTTGTTGTTGGGCAGGATACCCTGGTTGTAATTGTTGGTATAAGACAAATAGGTCTGGATCTTCTCCGAACCCGCCGAAATACCGACTGAATTGTTGGTTGAAATGGCATTTCGGTAAAAGTCCTTGATATTGTTTGGAAAAGTCTTCATCGAAGGACCCCAGCTCTGGCTTGAATTGGTACTTTCTACACCACCGCTTCCTTGTCCATAAGTGTTTTGAAGTTTCGGGAGCAGAAAAGGTGTTTCTACAACCACACCAGAGTTGATGTCGGTGGTCACTTTGCCGGCTTTACCTTTTTTGGTGGTAATCATGATTACCCCGTTGGCCGCGCGGCTACCATATAATGCGGAGGCGGCGGCACCTTTCAGGATGTTCATGGATTCGATATCGTCTGGGTTAATGTTGGCCGCGCCGTCGCTGCCGTTGATACCTCCGAAATCGGTTGTTACCTGGTTGCGTGCTGTATTGTCAACAGGAACACCATCCACTACGAACAATGCATTGTTGTTACCGGTGATGGATCGGTTACCGCGAAGCACTACACGCGTTGCCGAACCCGGACCGGAGGAGCCTTGTGTAATCACCGCACCAGCCACTTTTCCCGAGAGTGTGTTTACAAAGTTCGCATCACGAACATCTGTGAGCTTTTTGCCATCAATCTGCTGGGTTGCGTAAGTGAGCGTCTTGGCATTACGCTCGATACCCAATGCAGTAACCACCACTTCGCCAAGCTGCTTTACATCTTCCAGGAGCGTTACGTCAATGGTCGTTTTGCCACCAACTGCGACTTCCTGAGATACATAACCAATCGATGAAAATACCAGCACGGCGTTTTCATCGGGCACATTGATCGAGTACGTGCCGTCGACCCCCGTTGTGGTCCCCTGGTTGGTTCCTTTCACGAGGATATTCGTGCCTGGAATCCCGGCGCCTGCATTGTCTTTCACAGTGCCCTTAATTTCCTTGGCCAGATTCACAGCTGCCGCAGGTTGAATTGCCTGACTCGTAGCCTTCTCCTGTTTAGTACTGATCACAATGTTGTTGTCAACTTGTGTGTAGCTCAGTCCTGTGCCGTTAAGAATGACTTCCAATACTTCCTTTACCGGTTTTTTCTCGGCGTGAATTGAGATTTTCCGTTTCTTATCGATACGTTCGATGCTTGTGATAAACTTGAAATCACTTTTTTTCTCAATGGCGATGAAGGCATTCTGCAGTGTAACATCTTTCAGGTCCAGCGAGATCTTCACTTCCTCGATGCCCTGAATGGAAGGCGCGGAATCTGCGGAGCGCGGCCCGGCCAATCGTGGCCCGGCCGCAAAGAGCGGTTGTCCGAACATCAAACATGCCATCATCAAGGCCAAGCCTCGCCTGAGCGCAGTTCCTGTGTTCAGGTTGGTGTCTGGTAACTTTTTTCGCATACTGTTTTGAGTAGATTGAGGTTAAATGGATTTGAGGGATTCAATTATTATTTCAACTTCATAATAATTCATAGTCAAAACACCCTGCGTGCAACGTCATGCGCAGTTGCAGGGATTTAGTTAGGGATGCTCAAAAGTAGGATGGAACGGGAGCGCCTAGTGGCATGTGCCCCCTGTGATGGTCACAACGTCCTTGCCGATCACATAATCAAAAGAATTGGACATACTCAGCAATTTTAGCACATCATTCAATGATGCATTGGAATTGAAACTGGCCATTACACGGCATTTGCCAATGCTGCTTTTAAATACAATCTTCTTCCCGAAGCGCTCCCGCAATGCCTGCATCACTTCATCGTAAGTATTGTCCCTGAAAACAAGCTGGCCAAGGTGCCACGGTGCAATGTTTGCGACGCTAACGATATTAATATACGTTTCGTCTTTTTCTGTATTAATCACGAGTTCCTGCTCGGGCGTCAGCTGCGTAATCCGGACAGGCTCGCCTTCCTCGATTTCCTTGCTAACCTCCACTTTTCCGGTCGCAACCGACACCGACGCAGTCTCGTCCCCATTATAGGCTTTTACATCAAATGAAGTCCCCAAGACCCTCGTCGACACCTTCTCACTCTTCACAATAAACGGTTTCTCGGGATTGGGTACTACCTCAAAGAACGCTTCTCCCTGCAGGTAAACCAGCCTTTCATCCCCGTCGAATGCCTTGGGGTATTCGAGTTTACTGTTTTTGTTGAGCCATACCTGCGTGCCGTCGGGCAGTTCTACGCTCACAATGTCCTTCGCTCCACTGGTGCGGATTTCCATGGGCGTACGGGCGATGCTCCGCGAATCATGTTGCCTGCTTACCAGAAAATAGCCTAAACCGGTTGCCAGCAAAACCCCCGCAGCGGCCATCCATGAACTCAGTTTGAAATGCCGCGGCTGTTCCCGTACTTCTTCTCCGGACCAGTTTTCCTGTTCCGCCATCTTCGCGTGCAGCTTCGAAAGTCCGCTGTCCAGATTGAATTCCGGATCGTTTTCCGGTTCTTTTTCCTGCTTCCACGCTGCTTCTATCTGCCGGAACAACAGCAGGTTATCGTATTCTTCAAGCCACCATTCCATAGCCAGTTTTTCTTCCGGGCTGCATTCGCCAGCCAGATACTTGGCGATAAGGGGCCATGGTGTGTGATCGGACATCAAATTCAGAGCTTTCTAATGTTAGGACAAAGAAAAAATGGGGGTACCCCCATCCTTCCAGAATTTTTTTTAAATCTGATAAGTTTTTTGCAGAAGTTTC
>DATMSL010000112.1:0-5578 GCA_035565435.1 Dyadobacter sp.
CATTCGTCAAAGACAATACGCCCTGGGAATCGCTTTCAAAAACTGCAAAGAAAGAGCATAAGCTCATTTTTATCCATCTTGAAGGCAACGAATGCGAGCATTGCAACGAGGTTGCCTCCAAGGGTTTCAGCGGGACAGACCTTCAAGATGTGTATCAAAAGAACTTTATCGCCATCCGCAGCAACGTCACCTCTGAAAATGGCCGGAACCTAGCCGAAAAATTTGGGATCAAAGGTGCATTGGTGTCACTTTATGTGGATGCGGAAGGGAATGTTCTCAACCGGTTTAACGGCTCTACCAGCAATTCGAATGCCTATCTCGAGAGTGCGCAAGTGGCACTTAGCCGTAAGGGAAGCAAACAGTTAAAAGATTACGAAAAAGAATATCAAGGCGGCGAACGATCGGCTGCATTTTTAAAAGCATATATCCTGAAACGCAGTGAGGTTAATATGCCGACAAACGATTTGCTGGATGAATATGTAGGCAAGCTGCCCGTCGATTCAATAGCTAACTTTCATGTTGTCAAATTCATTTATCAGCAAGGTCCTACGCTGGATAGCCGTGTGTACAAGGCGGTTCAGGCGCTTGCGTCGCATAAGATGATCGACAGTTTGTACAAATCAGTCCCGTTCCGGGAAGCGTATGGATTTAATAGCGCCATTATCGGAAATACCATGCGGAAAGCAGTCGAAACAAAAAGCCAGGACCTTGCTTACCAAAGCTCCTCCTATTTACAAAACACTTACAAAAGAGACTTCGGTCAGGGCCGGTTAGCTTTTGACAGGAATATGACGCAGTACTACTTGGCCGTGAAAGACACGGCGGCCTATTTCCGCCAGTGCCGCAGCCTGATCCAACAAAATCACCTGTCGCTTACCGTCGATTCTCTGAAAAGAATGGATGAAGAAATGCTGAAAAAGAACCTGGCCGATCAGACGCCGCTTGGCCCTGCCGGCGAAAAGCAGGCGGTACGCTTTGCTCCACCCTCGCAATATTTCCACACCGAACTCAATAACCACGCCTGGAATTTCTACCAATTCAGCAACAATCCCCGCGACCTGGAAAATGCGTTGATGTGGTCCAAGAAGTCGATGGAATGGCATGAAGAATTACGCCGTGATAAAAACCACCTACCGCTGGGTAATCCAGCTTACATTGACACTTACGCACACTTACTTTACAAACTGGGTCGAAAGAACGAAGCGATCGAATGGCAAACCAAAGCCGTGGAGGCACAAAAGGTAACCGGAATGTCGTGGGCTTCCATGGAAAAAGCCCTCAATGAAATGAAAGCCGGAACACTGAAATAGTAAGGAAGGGCAGCCTCAGCTGCCCTTTTTTATTTATACAAACGCACTTTCACCTGTAATTGCCCTGCCGACGATCAGCGAATTGATTTCCTTCGTGCCTTCGTAAGAGTAAATGGCTTCGGCATCGGCTACGAAGCGAGCAATGTCATATTCGAGCAATATACCGTTCCCCCCGAACAGCTCACGCGCATGATCCACGATGGAGCGCATACGCAACGTGCAGAATACCTTCGCAAGCGACGCGTGCTCGTCGGCGAGCTCGCCCGCGTCCTGCAATTGCGACAGCCTGTAAACCATCGTTTGCATGGCCGTAAGATCGCCGAGCATCGTTACCAGCAGGTCTTGTACCAACTGGAAACCGGCTATCGGCCGTCCGAACTGCTTTCTTTCCATCGTGTATTTCAGTGCCAGCTCATATGCGCCCCGCCCACAGCCAACCGCCTGCCACGCTACCCCCGCGCGCGTCATACGCAGGACATTGGCAGTGTCTTTGAATGAGTTCGCATTTTGAAGCCGGTCGGCTTCCGGTACACGGCAATCCGTTAGTGTGATCAACGCATTCTGCACGGTACGCAGTGCCATTTTATCCTCCATTTTCTCTGCTTTGAAACCGGGATTTTCTTTGCGCACAATAAATCCCTTCACCTGATTGTCGTCCACATTACGTGCCCAGATGATCGTAATGTCTGAGAAAGTAGCATTACCGATCCACTTCTTTTGTCCGTTAATGACCCATTCGTCACCGTCCCGCTTACAAGTAGTGGTGAGACCGCCCGCAGCTCCCGAACCCACCTCCGGCTCAGTAAGCCCGAAAGCGCCGATCAGCTCCATACGCTGCATCACCGGAAGCCATTGTTGCTTTTGTTCCTCCGAACCGCATATGTAAATCGAGCCCATCGCAAGACCGCTGTGCACACCGAAGAATGTTGAAATGGACGAATCGATGCGCGCCATTTCCATCGCTATAAACCCTTCCAGCAACGCCGACCGCCCGGCGCAGCCGTAGCCGTGGTAGGTAAGGCCGCAAATATTCAGCTTGGCCATCAGCGAGATGACATGCATTGGAAACTGTGCATTGTTCCAGTAGTAGTTAGCAATCGGCCGGATTTCCGTTTCCATAAACTCCCGCACTTTGAGCTGAATTTCACGTTCCTCCGGATTGAGCGTCGCACCCAGCTCATAAAAATCTCCATTCACGACGGGCGGCTCTTTCTTTTTACCTGAACCGGCTTGCATAAATTTCAACATTTTGCCCAGGTCCTCTTCACTCATTTTGGAAACAACACCCATTAGCTGATTAAGGTCTACTTTCCGGGAGAGCTTCGCAACAGCTTCGATGTCGATGGTTTTGAGGAGATCGCGGATCTGAGAAATGGATTTGAACAGGTTCATCTGGTTTGTTGGATTGTGATTTGGTAAAGAGTCTCCCCCGCAGGCCGTTCTACTGCACAACCTCAAAAAAGTAACGTCAGCAGGAATGGAATTTGTAAGTATCAGCCTAAACCAGAAAAACCATGAAAACGCAAACCAACAATATGGAAGGCGGCTCGCCAAGCCACGGCGGCCCAAAAAGTAAATCGAAACAACGGGACGATAGCCGGAAACCTTCGGGAATTCTCAAACAGGAATCCATCCGAAAATCAGAGAAGGTGAATATGACCCAAAAGAAAGGCTATAATGAAACGCCTGAAACGGTTCCGGTAAAAGGCAAAAAGATCTGAAACCAGGCTATTTCATTGTAGCTTCCAACGCGGCGGCGAGATAAACCATTGGTGCATTCCAGTTGATGGCGATTTCATTGGAGGCATATGAGCAATCGCTGTCGGTAAAGGACTCGTCGGCAAATTTGTTCGGGTAGCCCGCGCATTTGTCCTGCTGGCCTGGATTCGGACCGCCGGAAAGCAAACCCGGCACCGGTTCCACGACTCCATCGGCTATGGAAATGCGTTGATGCGGATGCATGACACGCTTCGAGCCAAAACCCGTCAGGAAGCAATAGCCGGTTGCATTTCGGCCGAGCAGGTAATCAAGGTTTCCCAATGCCGCATGTAGGTATTTCTTGTCCTTTGACAGGCGGTAGGCGTATAGCAATGCAATGCCCTGATTCGCCGCCACCGAGCTGCTTCCCCAAGCGTAATCCCGCGCAATTTTGCCCATTACAGTATGATAGGGTTGAGTTTCCAGATCCGTCAATAGGTCATCTGCATAACTCAGGACATTTTTTCGCAGCGCATCGGACTGCCCGGCAGGTAGTTTCATCGCTTCGGCAAAACGAAGCAATGTATAGTATCCCAATGTTTTCACCTGGCTCCAAGTCGGCAAAGTCATGGGTTGCTGTAATTCCAGATCGATCTTCTCAATGTATTCCGGCTTGCCCGTGGCGGCATACATTTCACACGCCGCCCAAATCCATTCGTCCTTCACAGAACGGTCACCGTAGGTGCCAGTAGCCACGTCGGGATCGAATTCTCTATTCATTGCATCCTGGTTGTACATTAGCGCAGGATGCTTTTCGGCCCATTGCCAGCCTTTCACGGCGGCAATCATGCAAGAATCGGCCAGGCCAGGGAATTTATTGTCAAAATTCTTGAACACCCGCGACGCCTGTGCCATCACCGCTGCCAAATCAAGCGTTGCCGCGGTTCCTTTCTGCACCACATAGCGGGGATTTTTCGCGGCATCCGGCATAATCATCCCATCGAAACGCGGGTTGGTAAGCTTGTGGTAAACACCGCCATCAGCCGGATCCTGCATTGTAAGCATCCAGCGCAGGTTCCAGGCAACCTCATCGAGCAAATCGGGAACGCCATTGTTGCTCTCGGGAATATTGGTGTTAAAATCTTCGAAATAAAGTGGATAATCTTCGTACAGCGACAGCAACGTTCCCATTGTAATGCCGGAATTGACGATGTATTTGTTATAGTCACCAGCATCATACCAACCCCGTGGGGAAGAAATTATGGCATTCTCGGGCCGTCCGTCCGAAACCGCCGAGGCGTGAATGAGAACCTTCTCGTCGGGATGTCCGGCCGGGCGCGCCCACTTGCCTGCATATTTTTCGGGAAGGTCAATGGAAGCACGCTGGTAATAGAAGCCCTTCAATGCAGCCTCTGCAACGCTTCGATGAACGCGGTCGCCAATACTGAACGCGGCCGATTTTCCCACCGCTGCGACTTCAAGGACATAGCTCCCCGGTTTTCGCAACGCGCTGAAATCCACCAAACGGGTGTGTTTTCCCGAATGTTGGCTCGTGCGCATTTCCCCGAGAGTCCCCTTTAAAACCGTTTTCCCCGACTTAGCTTCTTTCACCTCGAAAGCACCGCCCGGTTCTGCCACGATAACCGCTATTTTGGGCGCAACCGGATAAAATCCGACCTGGTTCAACCGGATCACGTCCGAATGCTGCGCGCAGGCAGGCGGGAAATACAAGCTAGCAGCAGCCAGCAAAGCTGCGAAACGAGGGAGTAACTTCATTACACTTAAATAGATTTATTTCAAGACCACAAAGTCTCCCGACGGGCAACTTTACCTCAATCCTGTAATTCTTTTACGGGATGTTCAATATTGGTGCCCGTGATCACCAGGCGATGGTATTCGCCCCATTTGCGGAGTTCCTCAATCAGCGGTTCGAGCGTACGGGCGTGCTCAGTGCGCTCGTACTCGATCACGGGCGGGAACGAATCGTATACTTTGCGCTCGACCAGCAGGTTCATCTCCAGCTCTTTCAGTTCCTTCGATAGCATCCGCGGGGTAATATTCGGAATAGCATTCTGCAATTCCATGAACCGCCTGTTACCCAGGGCCATGGCAATGAGGATAGAAATCTTCCATTTGCCACTGATCACATCCAGCGCATCCCGTACCGGCAGGATCATTTCCCGGCATTCGGGGTGGTTTTCCTTGAAATTTTCTTTCATAGTATCACTCCTTCAAAACATTTAATCCACCTTCTTCGGCCCTACGGAATCGTAAACCACTACTTTTTCCCACAAATGAGCATAATGCTCGATAAAATCGAGGTGAATAGGGTGTGTCTGGTAGATCTCTTCTTCAATAATATTCTTGAAAAAACACATCCACGAAATCGTGTAGTCTTTCACGATCACCGAGCGATTGGTAACCGCTGGCTTTCCGATATGCACGTACTGGATCGTTGGAACCTTAGCCAGCTTATGTAGTCCTTCCAGAAGCTGCGCCTCGTGCTGGGCATTGTTGGGCTCTTTCAGGTAAAAGAAAACATGATGAATAAACAGCTCCCTGGTCCTTTC
>DATMSL010000113.1:0-3000 GCA_035565435.1 Dyadobacter sp.
CATAGGTGATATTGCCCTCGGATTCGAAGATATAATAGTGCCGGATGTACGGGGCCAGTATTTGGGCGGGCCGGAAATGCTGAAATTCCATCTGTTGAACATTTAGATTGCTTGTCTCAGTGCTCGCTTTCGAGGAGCAAATATAAATTTGGCAAACAATCAGGCATTGTATAAAACGGAACAAATCAATGCGCTACAACATTCCAATAGCGATCGAGAATCCGACCCAAATGCCAGTGATTATCATCAGTGTTTTCAGAAACCCATCCAATTATCCCATCCGGACGTATCAGCAGGGCGCTTAAATCAAGCTGATCTTTGACACGGCCGCAAATGTACCTGACCCGTTCGCCGTATTCGTTTGCCAGTGTTTGGAGCGAAGTATTCGCATTAAAATCAAGCAATATCATCCGGCCATCGTGCATCTGTTCACCGATTCTGGTGCCGTTTTCAAACTCAAAATCAGGGACACTTCGGCCGACGAGAGGGTGGTTTCCGCCCAGGTCGTAATGCATATGAATGCCCCAAACCTTGCCTGCCATGTAAGTAGCACCGTCGCGGGTGTTGATCAGGTCGCGGAAAATTGCGTGCAACGCACGTGCGTGCGGGGCGGGCTGCATAATGGCAACTTGTGCGCGCGACCAATCCAGAATCTGTGCGCCGATCGGGTGGCGTTCGGTGTGATAGCTGTCCAGGAGATCGTCCGAAGCACGATTTTGGATAGTGGCGGCAAGCTTCCAGCCGAGGTTCATGGCATCGCCCAGGCCAAGATTGAGTCCCTGGCCGCCCAGCGGAGAATGAATGTGTGCGGCATCGCCGGCCAGCAATATCCGGCCGTTGCGGTAGCGGGTGGCCTGGCGGGCGCGGTCTGTCCAGGTAGTGGCGGTGTGCAAGGTATTAATCGTTACGCCGGTGCCTGAGACGCGGCGCAGCACTTCCTGAATGTGTTCGCGCGTGATTGGCGTTTCGGAGCTGTGAAATGCACCGCTATCGAAGTCCTGGATGAGTACGTAACCTGGCTGCGACTGCATATACATGCCGTTGGAAGTGACATTACGTCCGGGATGAAGTTTTTCAGGATCTGCGATATCGACAAGCGCGGTATAACCCGTGAACTCCGGTTCGGTGCCGGCAAACTCAAAATCGCCCATTTTACGGACAATGCTGCGGCTTCCATCGCAGCCGACGAGCCATTTGCCCTGAAAAGATTGGTTAGCCGACCAGACCGTGACATTTTCATCTGTCTGACAGATATCGGTAACTGGAAGTCCGCGTCTGATTTCCACACCCAATGCCCCGGCACGTTGCGTCAGGATTGTTTCCAGCTCGGCTATTTCGGATATCAAACTGATTTCGGGTGAGCCTGGAAGGCGGTACTTCCACAGGGAGGTGTCGATATTTCCCTCGTGAAATGGAATGCCGGCAAAATGCCCGGCCTGGCGTTGCGGCCCTTGTCCGGCTGTGGAGTGTGGATTTTGGAGCCGTTTGTGGATTTCCAGTTCTCCAAGCAATCCGCGACGATACAGCGCCTCGATAGTGGGCGCGGAGAGCCCCCGTATTCCGAACGGCAACTGTTTTAGCCGTGAATGCGGGTTTTCAGTCTTTTCGAGGACCAGAACTGAGCATTTCGCCAATGCGAGCTCGCAGGCGAGGAACAGGCCCACGGGCCCTGCGCCGGAAATGATTACGTCGTGTATAAGTTGATTGGTTGTAGCTTTCATATTCGAATGATTGAGCTACAAAATTCCGCAATGCCCGCGCCTCAGGCTTGTACAAATGCGACAAAATCATTGTCTGCGGCCTGTTTACGTTTTTTCGCATTTCGGGCGAATGTGGCTGGCGTAGTACCACTATATCTTTTGAATTCTCTGCTTAAATGCGCCTGGTCGGCGTAACCCAGCTCGTGTGCCAGACCGGCGAGGTTGGACTCCGGATGGTGCCAAAGCTGATTCCGAACCTGCTCGAATCGTATTAAACCGGAGACGTCTTTCACCGTGAAACCGGAAGATCGTTTGAATTTCCGCTCCAATGTACGCACCGTCGCATGTGCGGCCATGGCTACATGGCTTACCGGAATGGCACCATTAGCGTCCCGCATCGCGGCGCCAGCCTTGGCCAGCGTGGTATCCATGGCAACCTGCGATCGGGAACGAAGAAAGTATTGTTCCAATTCAGCCATTACTTCGTCGATCCGCCCCGAGGCCATCAGAGGGGCAAGCGTAGCTTGAAGCAGTGCTAAGGAATGTACCAAGACATGCACGCCGTTTTTTCGGGAGGGAGGAAACCCAAGCAAGTCGAATACCGTCCAGGGAAAGCATCTAACACCAATGATCTCCAGGCAGCCTTTTGTTTGAAAAACAGCAGGCTGATTGAGTAAACCCATCAAAAATGGGGAAGGTAGCGGCTGTAAGCTGTCTATTTCGGAAATATGATGGAGACTCCCAAAGTAGAAAATGATTTCCGCATAACCATCGGGCTGGACCTGGAAAGTTGATTCCTGGTCTCCAAAGTTACGATTATCATACCAAAAGCATTTGATGGTATCCCGAAGTGCCTCGGGCGGTTCAAACTCCTGATGCATATTGCAAGATAGTGCACGTGGGAAGGGTGCACAACAAAAAAGGACTGCAATTGCTCATAACTCCTTGGGAATTTCGGTACCGCAACCGAACAATGTCGAACCAATTTTCGAGTAACGTTTTGGCGCTGGCCGATGGAGACGACCTATTGGGCAGGCGGGCTCATGGTGCACAAAACGATCAGCATCTGATGCAGGACTTCGGAACTCCCTATTTTCTCAAGCAAATCGCATTAAATCTCAAGTTTTACTGACAATTATTTTTAATAAGCCGCTATACTTTCGTTTCGCGAACAGCGATTCCATACCAAATGGGTTCTAACGGTTTGTCGGGAGATGCAGAGTTGGCCGTTCATTCGGAAGGTTATCGCAGGCCGTCGTTCATGGCAGCGCTGACTCAACCTGATACCTGAAATAAGGGT
>DATMSL010000114.1:0-2308 GCA_035565435.1 Dyadobacter sp.
CCTCCCACCTATCCTACACATCAAGGACCAGTGTTCAGTGTCAAGCTATAGTAAAGGTTCACGGGGTCTTTCCGTCTTGCCGCGGGTACACTGCATCTTCACAGCGAGTTCAATTTCACTGAGTCTCGGGTGGAGACAGCCTGGCCATCATTACGCCATTCGTGCAGGTCGGAACTTACCCGACAAGGAATTTCGCTACCTTAGGACCGTTATAGTTACGGCCGCCGTTTACCGGGGCTTCGATCAAGAGCTTCGCGTTACCGCTAACCCCATCAATTAACCTTCCGGCACCGGGCAGGCGTCACACCGTATACGTCCACTTTCGTGTTTGCACAGTGCTGTGTTTTTAATAAACAGTTGCAGCCAGCTGGTATCTTCGACTGATTTCAGCTCCACCCGCAGGGGCTTCACCTACATATCAGCGTGCCTTCTCCCGAAGTTACGGCACCATTTTGCCTAGTTCCTTCACCCGAGTTCTCTCAAGCGCCTTGGTATTCTCTACCTGACCACCTGTGTCGGTTTGGGGTACGATTTGATGTTACCTGATGCTTAGAGGCTTTTCCTGGAAGCAGGGCATTTGTTACTTCAGCACCGTAGTGCCTCGTCATCACACCTCAGCGTTAACAAGGAACCGGATTTACCTGGAACCTCCGCCTACATGCTTAAACCGGGACAACCGTCGCCCGGCTAACATAGCCTTCTCCGTCCCCCCTTCGCAGTAACACCAAGTACAGGAATATTAACCTGTTTCCCATCGACTACGCCTTTCGGCCTCGCCTTAGGGGTCGACTCACCCTGCCCCGATTAACGTTGGACAGGAACCCTTGGTCTTCCGGCGAGCGGGCTTTTCACCCGCTTTATCGTTACTTATGTCAGCATTCGCACTTCTGATACCTCCAGCATGCCTCACAGCACACCTTCGACGGCTTACAGAACGCTCCCCTACCCAACAACACATAGTGTCGCTGCCGCAGCTTCGGTGCATGGTTTAGCCCCGTTACATCTTCCGCGCAGGCCGACTCGACCAGTGAGCTATTACGCTTTCTTTAAATGATGGCTGCTTCTAAGCCAACATCCTGGCTGTCTGTGCCTTCCCACATCGTTTCCCACTTAACCATGACTTTGGGACCTTAGCTGGCGGTCTGGGTTGTTTCCCTCTTCACGACGGACGTTAGCACCCGCCGTGTGTCTCCCGTGATAACATTCTCCGGTATTCGCAGTTTGCATCGGGTTGGTAAGCCGGGATGGCCCCCTAGCCGAAACAGTGCTCTACCCCCGGAGATGAGTTCACGAGGCGCTACCTAAATAGCTTTCGGGGAGAACCAGCTAGCTCCCGGTTTGATTGGCCTTTCACCCCCAGCCACAGGTCATCCGCTAATTTTTCAACATTAGTCGGTTCGGTCCTCCAGTTAGTGTTACCCAACCTTCAACCTGCCCATGGCTAGATCACCGGGTTTCGGGTCTATACCCTGCAACTTAACGCCCAGTTAAGACTCGGTTTCCCTTCGGCTCCCCTATACGGTTAACCTTGCTACAGAATATAAGTCGCTGACCCATTATACAAAAGGTACGCAGTCACCCCATAAAAGAGGCTCCCACTGCTTGTACGTACACGGTTTCAGGTTCTTTTTCACTCCCCTCGCCGGGGTTCTTTTCGCCTTTCCCTCACGGTACTGGTTCACTATCGGTCAGTCAGGAGTATTTAGCCTTGGAGGATGGTCCCCCCATATTCAGACAGGATACCACGTGTCCCGCCTTACTCATCGAGCTCACAGCGCGTGTGCTTTTGTGTACGGGAGTATCACCCTGTACCCTGCGACTTTCCAGACGCTTCCACTAACACACATGCTGATTCAGGCTCTGGGCTGCTCCCCGTTCGCTCGCCGCTACTGGGGGAATCTCGGTTGATTTCTTTTCCTCGGGGTACTTAGATGTTTCAGTTCCCCCGGTTCGCCTCGTTAACCTATGTATTCAGTTAACGATAGTGTGTCTGAACACACTGGGTTTCCCCATTCGGACATCGCCGGGTCAAAGGTTCATATCACCTCGCCGGCGCTTTTCGCAGATTAGCACGTCCTTCATCGCCTCTGACTGCCAGGGCATCCACCGTGTACGCTTAGTCGCTTAACCTCACAACCCACAGGCGTTTTGCAACGCTGCAGACTGCAAGCATTTGAGAGACTCGAACATGTCGCATTTTTCATTCTTATTACGGAGAATGAAAACGACACGTCGTTTCAATTTTCAGCTTGTTCCGGATTGTTAAAGAGCAAATATCTCAAACGCGCCACGGCTGCTTACGCCACCA
>DATMSL010000115.1:0-1679 GCA_035565435.1 Dyadobacter sp.
TCCCATTACACCGTTCGACGCGGAAGAGAAAGTGGATATTGATCTGTTTAAAAAACTCACCGACAGGCTGGTAACATCCGGGTCACATGCTATTGCGCCGCTGGGAAGCACCGGTGTGCTCCCATATCTGAACGACGAGGAGAAAGAGGCCGTCGTGGAGGCAACCATAGCAGTTGTAGCGGGCCGTGTACCGGTAGTAACCGGCGTTTCCAATCTCACGACGGAACGCACGACTTACCATGCCCGTTTTGCCGAAGCGGCTGGTGCGGCAGCGGTAATGATCATCCCGATGAGCTATTGGAAACTGACCGACGACGAGATATTCGCGCATTACCGCAAAGTGGCCGAAGCCATTTCCATTCCCATCATGGCCTATAACAACCCGGCCACGGGCGGTATCGACATGTCGCCGGCATTGTTGAAACGCCTGCTCGAAATCCCGAATGTGACGATGATTAAGGAAAGCACCGGCGATGTGCAGCGGATGCATTACCTGCGTCGCGTGCTAGGCGAGGAAGTGGCTTTCTTCAACGGCTCCAATCCGCTGGCATTGGCCGCATTCTCGGCGGGGGCAGTGGGCTGGTGCACCGCCGCGCCGAACCTGATCCCGGAGTTGAATCTGGCTTTATACAATGCGATTATGGCGAATGATCTTAATAATGCCCGGGAAATTTTCTACGGTCAGCAGGAGCTGCTGGAATTCATCACCTCGAAAGGTTTGCCAAGGACAATAGCCGCCGGGCTGGAAATACTTGGCGTGGAAGCAGGTAGGTTGCGAAATCCGCTGGCACCGCTCGGAGAGCCTGACGCTGCGAGACTGGAAGCATTGCTCGCGGAACGGGCACCGCTTGCGACACAGCATTAGTCCGCCATTAAAACCTGTTTCGGGCGCTTTCCCACGAAAGCGCCCTTTTTGTTGCCGCGGAGTACAGGTAATGAAATGTCCTGTGTATTATTAGCCATGTCCAACCAACCAATGTACGTGTTTAACGGTCTTTTGGTTACAAACAAAACCTATCCCATGAAAACACTTTACACCTTCTTATGCGTGGTTATTTTCACCGGACATGTACATGGCCAGACAGTTGAGGCGGAAGGGCCGTGGAGGTTCGGCGTATCGGGAGGACTTCCGGTGGTCGGGAAGATATATGACAGTGGCAAAATGAAACCGGCTTCGGGGCTGGTGATTGCTGCGGATCTCGGTTATTACTTTGAAGATCGCAAATCCGGCCCTTCGCTGCATTTCCAGCCTGGTTTTACCACTTTTAAAAAGGCGGAAACTTACGGAAAGGGAAACGGCAGATACTTTATTGAATCAAAATGGAAATGGGAGGCGATCCACCTGCCGCTTTCCTTCCGCTATACTTTATCCACGGGTGCTGTCAGACCGTTTGTAGAATTCGGGTTTAATTTCAGGTTCAGAACGGCGCTTTTCGTACGGAGGTCCGGTACGATCTGCGGCGTTACATCGTGTAATGCAGTCGGCGGCAGTGAGAGCATTCAAAATGTAGCAAATAAAGACAAAGCGGGCATTCTCGCAGGCGTGGGTGTGGAAATAGACGCAGGAAAATTCACCATCCCGCTCAGCCTGCAACTTGTCGACAGTTTCGTGAAGCCAAAAGTTTCCGGCGACCTGGGTCTTACCCGAATTCCTTCTGATTTGAGAACCAAATTTGTAC